>NZ_BCUY01000016.1 GCF_001591465.1 Cytobacillus firmus NBRC 15306 | reverse complement strand
GTGCAGAATTCATAAACCAAAAACAACAAACTTTGAAAAAAGAGCCTAAATGAAAGAAGGCGAATCACATAGAAGTTCAGCAGAAAATTGATAAATTTATTGAGTTATTAGAAGATATGAAGCAATTTATCCAGCCTAAAAGAGAAAAAACCGTGTTTTCCATAGGTGGAAGAGGGCATTATGAAAATCCCATCAGTGATGTAATGGCTTTTTATTTGGATCCAAGTGAAGAGCATAATTTTGGGACTCTTTTCATATCAAGTTTCTTAAAAGTATTAGGGAAGAACTTAGAGATTATTGAAGAGAGTCCTATCGAAAAGATAGAACGTGAAGCAGTAACTCTCTCCGGGAACCGTATCGATATTGTTGCTGCAAGCGAGAATTGGGTTCTTGTTATCGAAAATAAAATATATCACTCTCTGCTTAATCCGTTAGATGACTATGAATTATATGTAAAGGCGAAATACCCTAATAAAGACCATATACTGGTTGTGTTATCGTTAAATGGTTTATCCGGCATTCCTGACAATTGGAATAACATCTTGTATCAAAAACTGATAGAAGAAATTAAAAAACAGGCTGGGCCTTTCATGTTCACCTCCAGTAATGCCAAATGGTCCTTTTTCTTAAGGGACTTTATATTGAATTTAGAAGAATTAATAGGAGAACAAAAAGTGGACAAACAATTAATGGATTTTGCGCAAAAAAACTATAGCAGAATGCTCGAGCTCATTGAGATTAAAGAACAATATATTGATTCCTTAAGAAGGATGTTTTCATCTGTTTTATTAGAGACCACAGGCAGCACTGTGATGGATAAGGTTCATAACTGGTCAAAAAGAACAGCTATACGATTCTATTGTCCCGATAAATGGGGAGAGAAAACAAACCTTGTTTTAGTGGTGCTTCCCCAAGGCGATTTCAAAATTTATTATTATGTTTACGGAATTGAAGAACAACATCATGAGGCTGAAAATAAAAGATTGATAATGAATGACTATAACCATTGGAAGGAAAACAAGGGAACAATATTATGCTATAAATCTGAAAAAAGATTTGATCTGGAAGGTGCAAAAGAAGAATTTACATTTGCTGCACAGCATCTGGAAGAATACTTTTCGTTCTAGGGTATAAATTTAATTATTGTTGATTCAGGCAGCGAAAGGGGAGTACTTATTAAACTGGATTTTAAGGAACGCATATGAAAAAAGCTCTGCAATCTGGCAGAGCTTTTAATATGGGCAGAGAGCTATTCTAATCTTACAATATGAAACTCCCAGAAGAGGCCCCCCTAATAAATAACAATCATATATAATACAAATATACTATAAAAAGGAGGATCCATGTATGAAAAAAGTACTAACGTATTTACTTATTTCCATAGTGTTACTGGGATTAGCTCATTCCCCTGCAAGCGCAGTGGGAGAATGCAATGCCTACAGAGAAGCCACAAAGATATGGTGGGATGGCGTGGAACTGAAAAAGGGCCAAATCGGCAGGCTTAATATCGAGAAGGATACACCCTTATTCAAGCTGGATGGCAATAAGAGAAAATCACTTCAAGAACTCTGAAAAAAGGGGAGTTCTACCGGATATATGCCTTTAAGCCAGGAATGCTGAGCGTCGGAGGCGGCTACTATGTGGACCGTGATGCGCGGGTCACCTATGAAACGCCAAGCAAGGCTAAATTAAATGGAGCAGAATGCATACATAATCGTTTTGTAAACTTGGGTTCGCAAATACATAATACAATTGCCATTACTGGTGCAGCCGGCTATGCGCCGGATGGGACAGCTCTCATGTATGTGCTGCTGCAGGGGGAGCCGGCCAAGTTTGTGGCGATCGATATTGTTAAGAATAAAGTGTGGGATGAAAAAACTTTGAATGGTGCTACAAGTGCCTGGGCAGTATCTGCAGACAGCAGCGGGAATGTCTGGATTGGCGGTACACCGAATGGGCATTTATACCACTATAGCTCTAAGACAAAATCGTTAACAGACAGGGGAAAGGCAACAGCGAAAGGGACATCAATCCATGACCTTGAAGCAGCAGGTTCAGGTACTGTTTTTGGCAGCACCTCCCCGAATGGAAGCGTGTTTAAATATGAAACCGGCAAAGGATTCACAGACCTGGGACAGGTTTTATCCGGAAAAACGTTAGCGAGAAGCCTGGCGTATAACGAAGAAACGAATACACTATTTGCCGGGGTGGGGGCAAAAGCCCAGCTGGTGGCATGGAATCTAACCACAAATAAAAAGCAGAGCATCCTTCCGGACAAGTACCAGGGTGAAACATCTGTTTACGATTTAGATGAAGAAAATGGCCTGCTTTTTGCCAAACTGGAGCCCAGCAAAAAGATCCTGGTGTTTGACAGCCGCACCTATGCTTTTAAGGAGGAAATTCCTGCGAGCTCCCGAGGAGTTTCACAGGTTAGTGCGGATGAGAACTCTGTCTACTATTCTCATGGCTATGCTCTTCGCACGTATAACCTGAGCAGCGGTGAAACAAGCAGCATACCGGGAACACTCAAAGGAACCGAAGCTGTTTCGATTGATTTGATCGATTTGAAGCATAAAGATTACCCGGGCGACTCAGTGGTTGGCCTTTTAGGTAATTCAGGCACTTATTTATTGTACAATCCAGCTAAGAATGAACTGCAGGTAAATAAGCTGAATCTGCCAAATCAGTCCATTCCGATCTACAATATAGAGCGGGGCCCTCGGGGACAGATCATCTCAAATGGTTTTGTCTCAGGGCAGGTAAGTGCATACAATCCGCAGACAAAGGAAACGAAAGAGCTTTTAAAAGTAGGCCAGGCTGAATCGATGGCAACCTTGAATGACAAGTTGTATTTGGGGATTTACCCGGGGGCTAATCTATATGAATACGATCCATCAAAGCCTGTTTCCGGCGGAAAACTTCTTCCGCTCTTTAGTATAGGCAACGGACAGGATCGCATTGTGGCTATGGCAACTGATGAAACAACTAAGAGCCTGTTCATGGGAACACATCCGAAAAACGGCGAAATAGGCGGAGCGTTAGCTGTATACAATCCGGCTTCCAAAAGCAAAACGATCCGGAGGAATATAGTCCCTGAACAAAGTATTGTATCGCTGGCGTCAAGCGGCGGCTATATTTACGGAGGAACTACTATTTTCAGCAATGGCAAAAATGAATCACAGAAAACAGCTGTATTCTTCCGTTTAAACAGCAAAAATCCAAACGGAAAAATAGAGCAAATACCGCTGCCTCTGACAAAGCCAAGGATGATTCATAGCCTGGCTGCTGCTCCTGATGGCACGATTTGGGGATTATCGGACGGAAACTTGTTTGCTTACGACCCAAAGACGAAAAAAACAAAAACAATGAACATCACCCCAGCCACGAGCGGCAGATTCAAAAATGGAACACTTGTGATTGGCAAAGATGGCATGGTATATGGGACTGTCGAGGAGAAACTGTTTTTGGTGAATCCGAAGACAATGAAAAAGACCATCTATCCGGGTGATGCTGCTTCCGACATTACAATGGATAACAGCGGGAATGTTTATTTTAAAAATGGGGCGGATTTGTGGATGTTTAGGTAAAGCTTCTCTCTTTTATAACAGATTTATTTGAAGGCTCATTTCTCTTTTAGAGAAAATGAGCCTTTTTGAATCTAAAGACCTATGATATATGTCACCAATAATTCTCATATTCTGCTATAATAGGAAAGTCATAATATGTAAATTAAGGAGGATTTTTGGTGCATATAAGATTTAAGTCTATTACTTTTGTCATAATTTTGGCTTTCGTGCTGAGCAGTTTTTCTTCCAGTTCTTATGCGCAGAGTCAAAATGAAAATATTGCAGGTTCACCGGTGCTGACTTCCAGCCAGATGGGGGATTTTGTTTTGATGCATAATCCATCTCCATTGCTGCAGGGAGTAACGATCTATCAGCTGGCTGATTATTATTTGAACATTGGACGGGCTGAGGGGATTCGCGGGGATATTGCGTTTGCACAGGCGATTAAAGAGACCGGTTACTTTAAGTTTGGCGGAGATGTCATTCCTGAGCAGAATAATTATGCTGGTATTGGCACAACGGGCGGCGGTGTGAAGGGTGCTTTCTTTAAGACTGCTGAGGAAGGGGTCCGCGCCCAAATTCAGCATTTAAAGGCATATGCTTCAAAAGAGCCGTTAGTTACGGAGAATGTGGATCCTCGTTTTCATCTCGTTACACGGGGGATTGCCCCAAAATGGACAGATTTGAATGGCCGCTGGGCTGTGCCGGGAAAAAATTATGGCCAGGAAATTCTCGAAATCTACAATAATATGGAGAAAATGACGATCCAGATTCCGAATGTGTCTTTGCCTTCCAATCATAAATTGCCGGTAGCAAAGCTGGTGCCGCGCAGAAATGTGACGATGTTTACACCTGGTGGCAAACCATATAACACACTGCAAAAGGATATTCATTACCGTGTATACGGGGTGAAGGGAACCTATTATGATGTGGGCGGCGGCTACCTGGTTAAGGGAGACAGCAGCAAAGTGGGAATTTATATCGGAAGAGTCTATATAAAGGATGTAAACATTCCTCTATACGGTCCGGATCACAAAATCAAACGATACCTGAAACGGGGAGAAACGGTCCGCGTTTACAGCTACGATCACAGCCGTTATGACGTAGGCGGCGGTTATTATATTAAAAAAGGAAGCAACCAGACCTATTATTTAGGTACAGCAACACTCAAGCAAAATACCGTTCTTTATGACAAGATAGGTAAGGCTGTCCGCACGCTTAAAAAGAATGAATCATACCGTGTTTATAAAATAGACAGCAGCAAGCTCGATCTTGGCGGCGGCTATTATATTAACTATGATAAAAAGATGATAAGCTATGTGAATTGAACAAAAAGCCGGCAAATTTTTTGCCGGCTGTCTTTTTATTTCAGCTTAAATTGATGCGGTGTCATGCTTTCATTCAATGGCGCCAGAACATAGCCGCGCTTCTTTAATTGGGATAACAGTGACGGCAGAGCATTTACTGTCGCTTTGCGGTCATGTATCAGAATGATGGGAGCCTGGCCTTTTTTCTCCTGCATATCCACATAATGAAGAGTGTAGTTAACATAGCTGGAGCTATTAAACTTCCAATCCATGCTGTCTACATTCCAATCCCACATGATGAAATGCTCTTTGGCCATCGCGTTTCTGTAGTTTTGCTTCATATAAGGGATGCTGCCATAAGGGGTCCTGATCAGGTTGCTGTTGACGCCGGTTACTTTCTTAATGGTATTTCTGGTTGTTTTCATTTCATTAACTGCTGTTGCCGGGGAGCGGTAAAATTTATTTTTATCATGAGTCACACTATGCGACCCGACCGCGTGTCCATCAGTCACCATACGTTTAACAGCTTTCGGGTATGCATTGATGTTGCCATTCACCATAAAGAAGGTGGCTTTGGCATTGTATTGGCTTAGAGTATCCAGCAGTTTATTTGAATAGATGGTCGGTCCGTCATCAATTGTCAGGTAAGCGACCTTCATTGGCTGGCTGGTCAATGATGTTCCGGGAATCCAGCCTTCCAGTCCCTTTCCTGCAGAGACTTTATACCAAATGTCCCCGGATCCATTCACGAACTCTGAAGTGATTTTCACTTGTTGACCATATGTAAGATTACTGACAGTTTTGTAAGATGCAGATGCTCCGCGCCGGATAGCAGCACTTTGATCTTTAACATACATGTAAGCAGAATAATTCACCTGGCTCGCAACAGAATCACCGGGAACCCAGCCGCTTCTCTTGCCATCTGCTATTCGATGCCAGACTTCTTTCCCGTTAATAAGCGTGCTTTGGATGGTAACCTCCTTTCCTTTCTTTAGTGTGTAAACTGCTTTTGCAGCGGATGAAGCTCCTCTTTTTACTTGGGTATCAGTTTTAACAAAAACAGGTTTGTTTAAATAGTTTCTCGTTCCCTCGAACAGCTCCAAATCCTGAAGCCTGGACCATCCTGTCACATTTCCATCGGACAAACGAACCCACATTTCCCCATCTTCACGGGTGAAGGTGTCCATGATTTTTACCATTACTCCATGCTTTAGATCCCCTGCGTGCTGATAGGATAGGGAAGCACCTCTTCTGATCGGAGTTTTAGCTGCTGAACTGGTAAAGTACTGGGCGTTAAGGTCCATTCTCCTGATTCCGGTATCTTTGATCCAGCCGGTTTCTCCGTCATATTTAATACGAAGCCAATGTTCATTTAAGGAATTAGTGAATTCACCTATAATAATGAATTCCTTGCTCTTAGAAATGAGTGCTTTTGCTTGGTATTGATCGCTTGCACCTGAATGCATGGTGACATTCTCTTGAGCAAAGGCAGAAGGGCTCAGGTCTGCCGCTGCCACCGCACTTCCTGCAAACGGCATGAGCAGAAAAGAGCAAATGATCAGCAAGATTAGCTGTTTTTTAATAATAGCCATCCCCTTTACTAGATTGATATAAAATATAATATAGGTAAAAATTACTATATTCAAGAAAAAATTACATAAATATAGGTATTTATTACTAGTAAAAAAGAAAAATACAATTGTTGCTGGAAAGATTTGAATGTATAATCAGCTTAATAACTTAGCAGATTACCAGATTTGCTGAGGTATAAATAGGATGGAAGGTAAGTGAATGAATATGAAAAAATGGTTATTTAGTATTCCGTTTGTATTAGTGCTTATGTTCGGCTTTAATGTCGATGCAGAAGCAGCTGAAGCGCCAATCGGTGTGAAATGGGGAAATTCCATCTTGATTAAAGGTCAAATCGGAAAAGTAACCATCTTAAAAGATACAGATCTTGTAAAAGAAGAAAAAGGGAAGCTTAATGTAATCCGCAAGCTTAAAAAAGGAAGCGAATTCCGCGTCTATTCCTATAAAGACCGTGATGGCGGAATTTACGGTCTAGGCGGCGGCGCTTTTGTAAAGAAAACGGCTTCTGTTAAGTATGAGACGCCTTCCCAGACAAAAAAGAACCAGATTGCACGCCTGAGCATGTTCCAGGAAGGCTTCCTTGCATCTGCAAAGAAAGGAATCCTCAAGGGCCAGCCGATTGCAGTAGGCGGATATGAAGATTTGTATGATGTGTATGATTATTATGGCATGTATCCAACTTGGGAAGGCTATATAGATGGCGGATTAGGCAGACAATTTGGAGATGACAGCAATTATCTTTATTATACGAGCGGAGAAAATGATTCAGAACTGACTGCAATTGATTGGTGGAATGACGATCTCGTTTTCCTGACACCTTACATCATTAAAAAGACCGTCGGTGTGCCGACTTCAGAGGGCATTGATGAGATGGAGCAGACATGGTACATGTATTACGACTGCGGTGACTACGATTTGTACTTCCTATTTGAAGATGGAAACCGATCCAACCTGGATTTCGTAAGACTTAAATAATAGGAAAAAGGAGAGCGTGTGAGTGCTCTCCTTTTCTATTCCATTACTATAATCGGCTTCTTAGCAGGCTCAAGCCACTGCAGAATTTTTGCCAATTCCTTTTCCTCAATAGCTACACAGCCTAAAGTGTAAGCAGTGCCGGAAGTTCTGATATGCAAAAAGATGGCGCTGCCTTCTCCTTTAATAATGGGATCTTCATTATATCTAATAACAACGCCGTATTTATAAAGAGGATGATTCATTCTTTCGAAAGATTTCCAGCGCGTATTCGGATTGCCGGTGTATGTGATCCATTTGTTATAGTCCGCTGAAGTTGCATCATCCACCCAGTAATCATTAGACGTTACAGCCTTAAAAGGGTAGCTCATGCTTGAAGGCTTCGGGCCCCACCCAAAAGAGGTTCCAAGCCTATAGGTCCCATAAGGGGTCCTGGCATCTCCCTCTTTGGTTTTTCCCATGCCTTCTTTCCCGATCACTGCCGCAATAGGCGAGGAAGACTGTATCCATTTTCCGTTTTGTTTCTGATAGGTTTGCAGAGTGGCGGCTGTCTTCACGGATGATTTCTTCACGACAATCATCTGCTGTGCTTCATTCTTCAGCTGTGTATCTTTCTGGTAGACACATGCCGCGATCTGCAGCTTGGTTTTAGAAGGAGTCTGGTAGCTGATCAGGGCATCACGCTTCACATACAATCCTCCTCCAACACTTAAAAGCCCCGGTTTAAAGGCGTACACCCGGTAAACCTCTCCTGCTTTTAAAGTGCGGCTGTAGCTCAGCTGATCTCCATTTAACTTATAGAGCGGAGCATCCTTAAGGACCGTGATTCTGCCGATTTGCCCGGGCCGAAGTTCAGCGCCATCCCACCAGACCTTTGTGCCGGTTCTGATATCATTGCAGTCTATGTCTGCAGCCTGAGCAGGATTGCTGTATAGCAGAGCGGCCATTCCAATTAAAACCAATAATAGCTTCACATATTTTGACATATATTCACCTCATTTTAGTCATAATCATACACGAAGAAGCATTCATAGGCATCTATCATTTGGCGTATTCAATATATTTTTAGGCACCTTTTCCTGCATTTTTATCTTCACACAAACATATGCATAACAGTAGGAATCAGGTTATAAGCAGGAGGTTTGATGATGAAGATAGGCAAATTACTAGTTATGTTTTCCCTTGCAATGGCTTTACTGCTGTTCTCCAATCAAGAGGCTCAGGCGGGATATGCCCCAATCGGTGTAAAGTGGGATAACTCCATTCTTATTCAGGGCCAGATAGGAAGAGTCACAATCCTTCAGGATACCGCTCTTTACAAATATGAAAAAGGCAAACTGATCACGATAAAAACTCTCCGAAAGGGAAATATCTATCGGGTCTATTCCTATAAGGATCAAAATGGCGGAATATATGGAGTAGGCGGAGGGGCCTTTGTTAAAAAATCCTCATCTATTAAATATGAGACACCTTCAAAAACGAAGCGGAATCAGCTTGCCAGAATCATCTTTTTCGATGAAGGAGATTTTCTAAAGCTGGCCAAACAGGGTGTTATGAAGGGGCAGCCGTTTTCACTTAAAAATGATGATTTGAATGATGTGTATGATCACTTCGAAAAAACTTCATCATGGGAAGGGTATTATGAGGGAGGGTATGGCAGGCAATTTGGGAACTATATTTATTTCACTGGCTGGGAAGACGATCCCGAATTTACAGCGTTCATGTGGGCTAATGATGGTTTGACGCCTTTAACGCCCTATATTATTAAAAATACAGTTGGAAAGCCATCCTGGGAAGGCATCAGCGAAATGGACGGACAATGGATGATGTATTACGATTTGGGCTATTATGAGGTTTATTTTTCATTTAATGGGGATAATCGCTCAGATTTGTATAGTATTTTGCTGAAGAGGAGTTACAGGTAGCAGGATAACTTTTAATATAAATTAAAAGGAGATGCCCCACAGCATCTCCTTTCCCATTTTACGGATTAACCAATTTCAGCTTCTCTTTCGAAGGCGTTTTATAGTTCACATAGCCATCCATCTTCGTTACAAAATACCCTCCGCCAACACTGTATTGCCCGCCGAAATTCCCGTCATAGCCATACACACGGTAAGTTTCGCCTGCTTTCAGTACCCGGACAGCTTTTAGCTTCCCGTCAGCACGAGTCCATAGGTTAATCGGTTTATCAATCATAAGTTTGCCGATCTGTCCTTTTTTCAGCACCATGCCTTCCCAGTAGACAACGGGAATCTCTTTATCCTCTTCCTTCGGTTCCTCAGGGGCAGGCTTTTCCGGCATTTCAGGGTTCATAAATGTCCAGAACAGGTCTGCAACAGCTTTATAGCCTTCTTCACTCAGATGCACATCCTGCGGATTCGGAAGGTATCCGATATTGGCAGCAATGGTTTGGGAAGTAGAGATATAACTAGAACCTGATGCTCCTGCAATCTTCTCAATAATCGTATTCAATACAGTCAATGAGTTATTCAGCAGCGGCTGATTTTGTGCAGGAAGGTGCGGTAATGGATTATAGTAGCCCATTATGTAAATCTCTGCAGTGGGGTTAATCGCTTTAATGGCCAGGATCGTATCTGTCAAATTCTGCTGGACACCTGCCATTGCTTTTTGAACTTCCGCTTCATCGAACGTAACCGCTCCTGTTGTGCGGTCAATCTTAAGCTGGCGAAGAAGATCATTGGCGCCGGCGTTCAAGGTGATATGAGTCGCTTTGCTAAGCTCGGCCTGGATTCCGGCATTTTGGCCAATCGTGACATTATTGCGGATATCGTCGAGGACCTGTTTGGATGTATAGCCGGACTGGGCATAGCTTTTAACAAATCCATCCAGAACACCAGCTTCTTTAAATTTGGCTGCGATAAAATCAGGATAGCCCTTTCCTATAGATCCGAATGGTGTCTGCCCGGCTGCCAGGGAATCACCCAGCGCTACATAATATACGTTTTTATTGCTATCCCAGAAAGCGGAAGCAGGACTGCCTAAACCTAAGATAAGCGCTAAAATAAGACAGATTTTTGTAACAAACTTGATCAATTAGAATCCTCCTTTTTGTAAAAATGGAATATATAACTATGTTACTAGACTTTTAGAACTATAACTAGAACAATCGTTGTGAAAATAACGACAAATAACGGAATATACCGACATCAAAAGGTGACATCCATATGGTATAATACCTACTAAATATGAATATTTTACCATTAAAGGAGAATTCAATGAGCAGCTTAAAACTATGGACGTTATTACTGGTATGTTTAATCCTATTAATTCCAATAAGTGCATCAGCAGAGGAGAGCTGCAACGGGATTAATAAGGGGCAGAAAATCTGGTGGGATGGTGTGGAGCTGAAGCCGGGCCAAATTGGACGTTTAACTGTTGCCAGGGATACCTATTTATATAAGCCTGAGGGTGAATTCAAGGTAACCGCACGTGTTCTAAAAGCAGGCGAGAAATATCGCATTTATGCTTTTAAGCCGGGTATGTTAAGTGTGGGAGGAGGTTTATATGTTGATCGGGATGCAAAAGTGAAGTATGAAACCCCATCTAAAGGAAAGCTTTCTAATCTAAAGTGTGCGAATCCGGATTGGTACAAGCCTGCACCTTCCCCGGTAAAACCCCCGAATGATGAAACAGAAGAGGAAACTCCCTCTCCCAAACCCCAGGAACCGGCAGAACCAATGACGTGGAAACTGGAGTACAAAGGGAAACAAAACGTGTCTGACAGGGAACTCGCACCTTATGACCTGAAAAACTTAAACACATATGAACTAAAGTTTGAGACCGGCTACCCAATTAAAATTTATGTAACAGATGACTATATTAATAGATTTGGTGAAGGGTATGCCTATGAAGAAATTGGCGAAATGATGGCCAGCCTGTCTGAAGTCCGGAAAATGAAGCCATTTGAAGATATGAAATCGTCCCTTCGGTTTTATTTCTATACAAATGAGTCACAGACATCGCTTCCAAAAGACAGCCAGGCTTTTGCCGGCTATCAGGATAATCGGAATCAGGGAAGAGATTATTATATTGTAATGAATGGCAGTACCATGCCTTATGATTTCCGTGCTACTCTCCAGCACGAAATTTACCATTATTTTGATCAGAATACCTATATCGGGCACCATCAATATCAAAATGTATTTCAGAATTACTGGGGTCCTGACTACCGATTCTGGCTGATGGAAGGTGCAGCAGAATATAGCTGTTATTTCCTGCACAGTTATCCTGAAAATACGAAGAATGGGCTGAGAAAACAGATGGTGCAGCCTGCAAAAGAAAGCATTATTGCCTATGCCAAGCAGCAGGGCGGCAATGAAAAAGATTTACTTTGGGAAAATGAACTGAATTCTTTCGACGATATTATGAATGCATCCGGGAATAACTATGGAATTACTCTTTCTCTATTCTGGTATTTGACTGAAATGTACGGCTATGAAAATATTTATCAATATGTGGAAGATGTTAAGAACACCTTCTGGCATCAATCAGCAATCAGCCAGATAGAAAAAGATAAAATGGCCAAAAAGCATTTCGGAAAAACTGAAAAAGATGTGCTGAATGACTGGGTGCAGTACTTTGATACATTTAATGGAGAACTTAAGAAACGGTTTGATATTAAGACCGGAACGGTTAACCATATAATGAATATTGATGACCCGTTATTGCCGGACAATATCCGTCAGGAACTTGAAGGCGGAACGAGCAGTGGAAAGCTTTTTGTTGTGAATTTAAAGGAGTGGAATCCTGATTATAATTACAAGCAAATGCATGAGTTCAGGAATAAAGCAACCTGGGAATTTGAACTGCGCGCTCCAGGCGAATTGTCTGTAAAAGCCCAGCTGACGGGCGGATTCTTCAGTGATTCGGTGTTAACAAACGGTGATGTTCTGAATGCCTGGTCCATTGCGATCCCTCCGGAAGAAGCATCCAAGCTCCAAAGCGGAATTGCGTATACCCTTCATGTCGATAACAATAATTCAGGATTTGAATGGGTGATTTCGGAGGAACTGACCATTACATTTAAATAAATTAATTCTAAAAAGGACTTCAGATCGGCTGAAGTCCTTTTTAAGTTTGACTCTAATATTGAAGACAAAAATATGAATAAAATAAATTATTAGAAAATAATTCCAACACCATCTTTTTCTATAATAATGAACTAATTGAAATATTTGTATGATATAATATTTCCTGGAAATGTCGAAAAAACATGACTTTTGGAGGATATTATGGAAGAGACAATAAGCCTGCGTGAATTGTTTGATACGCTGAAAAAGAGAATGACGTTAATACTTGTGATAACCATCCTGGCGGCCGCCATTAGCGGTGCTGTCAGTTATTTTGTGATTAAGCCAATCTATAAATCTTCCACACAGATTTTGGTCAGCCAGGCAGCGGCCGGCGAATTGGCTTCTCTGGCAGGACTTTCGTTTGATGCGGATTCCAAATATATAGAAACCTATAATGTCATTATGAAGAGTCCCTATATTCTGGACCAGGTCATCGAAGAGCTGAAATTGGATACGACTCCTGAAGCGCTGAATGGAAGTGTGAATGTAGCTCAGGAAGGCCAGTCTCAGGTTGTAACAATCAGTGTGCAGAATGGAGATCCGGCTGAGGCTGTCCTCATTGCCAACGAGATTGCGAAGGTATTCCAGCGGGAAATTTCCAGCCTGATGCGGATTGATAACATTCATATTCTTTCTCCTGCAGAGCTTCCTGAGAACCCTGTGCCGGTAAAGCCGCAGCCGGTTTTGAACATGGCGATTGCCCTTGTGGTCGGGTTAATGGCTGGTGTGGGTCTGGCGTTCCTGCTTGAGTATATGAATAACACGATCAAGACGGAACAGGATGTGGAAAAACTGCTCGAGCTTCCTGTTTTAGGTATTATTACAACCATCAATGATGATAAAACAGGTTCTCAGAAGCCGCGAAAACAGAAAAAAGTAAGAGGTGAGACGGTTGGTACTCAAGGCTAGAAAGACTAATAAGCAAAACAGCAAACGTTCATTAATTACCCATTCGGATTCCCGTTCACCCATATCAGAACAATACCGGACAATCCGTACGAACATCCAATATTCCGCGGTGGATGAAGATCTCCGTACGATTATGGTGACATCAGCCGGACCGGGGGAAGGGAAATCCACAACAGCAGCCAATCTTGCGGTAGTCTTCGCACAGCAGGGGAAGCGCGTGCTGCTGATTGATGCGGATCTCCGCAAGCCAACGATGCATTATACCTTTCACCAGAATAACCACAAAGGGTTAACCAATATTTTAACGAAGCAGGCAAACCTGAAGGATGCCAGTGTGGAAACGGATATTGAAAATCTGTCCATCCTGACGAGCGGACCGATCCCTCCGAATCCGGCTGAAATCCTCGGATCACAGTCAATGGATGGGATGATCGAAGAGGCGCTTGGTGAATATGATCTGGTGATTTTTGATACGCCGCCTGTATTGGCTGTAACGGATGCACAGATTCTGGCGAATAAATGCGATGGAGCCATCCTGGTCGTCAAGAGTGAGAATACGGAAGTGGAAGCTTCTTTAAAATCTAAGGAATTGCTGCTGAATGCAAAAGGCAAGCTTCTTGGTGTGGTATTGAACCAGAAGAAAGTGAAAGATAATCAATACTACTATTACTACGGTGGAAAATAAATTAATTCGACAAAATTCACCTATTTTCAATAAAAAGGAAATATTGTATGATATGTAGTTGGAGAATGCTGTCTAATTTTAGAAAAAAAGGAGGGGTGTGGCATGATTGACATTCATACCCACCTTTTGTTTGGGATCGATGATGGATGTGAAAGCCTCAATGACACGCTTGCTATGGCAGAAGCGGCTGTAAAGGAAGGCGTTCATACCATCATCGCAACTCCGCATCATAAAAATGGCCGCTATGAAAATAGCAAAGACGCCATCTTGCTGAAAACAGGCGAGTTAAACGAAGTGCTGAAAGAGAAACAGATTCCGCTTACGGTTCTTCCCGGCCAGGAGCCCAGAATTTACGGTGAAATCCTGGAGGACTACCGCAAAGGTGAAATTCTTACCTTGAATAATGGCGGGCAGTATTTATTCATTGAACTTCCATCCTCCCATGTCCCGCGTTATACGGAAAAACTGCTCTATGAGATCCAGATGGAAGGACTGACCCCGATCATTGTCCATCCTGAACGAAATCAGGAAATCATTCAGGAGCCGGACATTCTTTACAGGCTTGTGAATAATGGTGCATTAACACAAGTGACTGCTTCAAGCCTCACCGGGCATTTCGGAAAGAAGATAAAGAAATTTTCCTGTCAGCTCATAGAAGCAAATCTGACTCATTTTATTTCATCGGATGCCCATAATCTTACCAATCGGCCTTATCGGCTGAGTGAAGCTTATGATGAAGTTGATCAATCCTATGGAATTGATACGGTATTTCTGTTTACAGAAAATGCAGAGCTTCTGGTGCAGGGGCAGAATGTTTATAAAGAGCCGCCGGAGAAGGTTAAGACTAAGAAGTTTTTAGGGCTATTTTAACTGTTTTTATAATAGCTTAGTTAGCTATTGTATTATTTTTAGCATTTATATAGGTAATATGAACTAATTCTTTATGATTATTCAAGGTTTATAGCACCCTTTGAAATTTTTATAAGGGTGCTGATTTAAACTATTACTATAGTGTATACATAATTTTCTTTTGATGGAAAATATAGTTTTTTGAGTTGTGGTGATGTCTCCCAACCAATATCAATGGAGGCACTCGGCCATACTGTGGGATGAGATCATCATCTTATCCTTAGACACCTGTTGTCGGTGGTATGGTGTGAGGGCGGGTTAGATGCCCGATTTTTAATATAAAAGATAGATGCTTAATGAAAGTATGTGTCATGACACGTGTGTTTTCATTAAGTATTTATTTTGTAAAAATTATATGTTTTTTTTAGAAAGGCCATTTGTTTTTTAAAAAGAGAGAAACCTTACGAAAACAGCTTACATAAAAGCTTCATATTAAAGGGGGTTATATATTGACGTACGGTAAGAGGTTAACTTTTTTGGTTTTATTGGATTCATTGATTGTTTTATCTGCGATTTATGTGAGTGTGCTGACACTGCATCCAACTTTGGAGATCTTTAAGTCTGAATTGATTTTGATTAGCTCGATCACGCTTTTGATGAGCCATCATTTTTTTGCTTCTTTGTACCGCTTGTACAACAAGGCTTGGGAGTATGCGAGTGTGAGGGAACTGGTAGCGATTGTGAAGGCGGTCAGTTTGTCGATTATGGTGACAGGAGCTGTGCAGCAACTGTTGATTGGGAATGTTTATTTTAGAGCGCTAATGCTTGCGTGGATGATGCATGTGCTGTTAATCGGCGGCTCGCGTTTTTCGTGGCGGGTGTACCGGGACCGGTACATTAAGCCGGCAGTTGAACAAAAGCGGGCCATGATCATTGGAGCAGGCGCAGCCGGGACGATGCTGGCAAGGCAGCTGCTGAAAAATAAAGATGCTGAAATCAAACCAGTTGCCTTTATTGATGATGATCCGAAGAAAAATAAATTACATATCCTGGGTCTTCCGGTTGTCGGGAATTCAAAACGAATCAAAAAGATGGCTGAAACCCTGGATATCGACCATATTGTCATTGCTATTCCTTCGCTCAGCAAGGATGAAATGAAACGGATTTATGAAGAATGCGCAGGAACAAGGGCAAAAACGGTCATTATGCCGCTGATCGAAGACGTTATGCTCGGAAATGTGTCCTTTAACCAGTTCCGGGATGTTCAAGTGGAAGACCTGCTTGGACGGGATCCAGTCGAGCTGGATATTAACAGTATTTCAAAGAAACTGACAGGAAAAACGATCCTCGTTACAGGTGCGGGCGGCTCAATCGGCTCCGAAATCTGCCGGCAGGTGTGCAAATTCAAGCCGAAAAAGCTGCTTCTCTTAGGGCATGGGGAGAATTCGATTTACCAGATTGACATGGAACTGAGAAATCAATATCGGACCGAAATCGAGATACTGCCTGTTATTGCGGATATTCAGGATGGCAGACGGATCTTTGAAGTGATGGATATCCATCGTCCCGATGCGGTGTATCATGCTGCGGCGCATAAGCATGTGCCTCTGATGGAATATAATCCGAAAGAAGCTGTGAAGAACAATGTCATTGGAACGAAGAATGTAGCTGAAGCTGCGGACACCTTCGGAGTTAGAACGTTCGTCCTGGTTTCTTCGGATAAGGCGGTCAATCCTACGAATGTGATGGGGTCTACGAAGCGCATTGCGGAGATGGTGATCCAGGAGATTGATAAGCATAGTGCGACGAAGTTTGTGGCTGTAAGGTTTGGGAATGTGCTTGGCAGCCGAGGGAGTGTGATTCCGCTCTTTAAAAAGCAGATTCAGGCTGGCGGGCCGGTTACGGTTACGCATCCGGAGATGACGAGGTACTTCATGACGATACCGGAGGCTTCGAGGCTTGTGATGCAGGCGGGTGCATTGGCCCGCGGCGGAGAGGTTTTTGTTTTGGATATGGGTGAGCCGGTTAAGATAGTTGATTTGGCGAGGAACCTGATAACCCTTTCGGGTTATTCCGAGGAAGAGATTGGGATTAAGTTCTCAGGAATCCGGCCTGGGGAGAAGATGTTTGAGGAGCTTCTCAATGAAAAGGAAGTTCATAAGGAAGCGGTGTTTCCGAAGATTTTTATTGGGAAGGCTGTTTTGGATCAGGAGGATGAGGTTCATTACCTGATTGAGAATTTTGGGGATATGAGCAGTGAGGAGATTAGTGAGTTTGTGCTGAATTTGGCGAACCGGCGGGGGAATAGGATGGCTGCTGGGGTGGAGTAGGGAGCATTTTAGGTTTGAGGGCAGTCCCCTTCGGGGCCTTGGATGGGTTTAGTGGCGCCCTTCGGGCTTATTGAGTGAGGGGGAGCTTTTTAGGAGAGCTGCCCTTCGGGCTTTGTTTGGGGGAAAGCGCAATATTAATATTAGCAATATCCACCCTTCGGGTTGTGTGTGAGGGTGATGGACCCTTTCGGGTTAATAAATGAATTTGGGAAGTTTAGAGGAGGTTATAGTATGAAGAAAGTGAGAAAGGCGATTATTCCGGCGGCGGGGTTAGGTACTAGGTTTCTGCCGGCAACGAAGGCGATGCCGAAAGAGATGCTGCCGATTGTCGATAAGCCGACGATTCAATATATAGTTGAAGAAGCTGTGGCTTCGGGGATTGAGGATATTATTATTGTGACCGGTAAGGGAAAGCGGGCGATTGAGGATCATTTTGATCATTCTTTTGAGCTTGAGGAGAATCTTATTCAGAAGGAGAAGTTTGATTTGCTTGAGAAGGTGAAAGAGCCTTCGAAGGTGGATATTCATTATATCCGGCAGAAGGAGCCGAAAGGGCTTGGACATGCGGTGTGGTGTGCACGGAAGTTCATCGGGGATGAGCCGTTTGCGGTGCTGCTTGGGGATGATATTGTTCAGGCGGAGAGGCCTTGTCTGCGTCAGCTGATGGATGAGTATGAAGGTACGCAGGCTTCGATTATCGGGGTGCAGAGTGTGAATCCTGAGGAGACGCATCGTTATGGAGTGATTGATCCTTCGGATCAGATTGGCAGGACGTATCAGGTTAATCACTTTGTTGAGAAGCCGAAGCAGGGGACTGCGCCTTCGAATCTGGCGATTATGGGCCGGTATATTTTGAATCCGGAGATTTTTATGTTTTTGGAGCAGCAGGAGCTGGGAGCAGGCGGTGAGATTCAGCTGACGGATGCGATTCAGAAGCTGAATCAGATCCAGCGGGTGTTTGCTTATGATTTTGAGGGTGTGAGGTATGATGTTGAGGAGAAGTTTGGGTTTATTAAGACGACGATTGAGATGGCGCTTCAGGATGATGGGTTGAGGGATGAGCTGGTTGGGTTTTTGGAGGAGAAATTGGAGGGGTTTAGGATTGTGAAGTTTTGATTTTAGGTTGTTGGGGGCAGCTCTTCGAGCTTTGGTTTGGATGGAGGGGAGTAATCGATAATTATGCCAGCTCTTCGAGCTGTTTGTTTGGGTTTATATTCGGGGTTTTAATTTACGTATATATAATATAGAAGAAACTCGGATGGAATGGACTTATTGATTATTAATATTGAGCTCTTCGAGCTTCTTCGATGGAGGGATTTCTATTAATTCAAGAGGCTTTACACTCGTGGAGTTATTGGCTGTGATTGCTGTTTTGGGGATTCTTGCTGCCATTGCGGTTTTGTCGATAGGCGGTGTTATTGAGAAGACTAGGCGGGATGTTTGTAATGCGAATACAGCAGAGGTTGAGAGACAGTATGAACGGCATCTTCATTTGGAGGGAGTAGAGCACTCGGAGGCTGCGTTTGGTCAGCTTTTATTGGATTTTGGTGAAGAAGTTTGTCCTGTTGATGGGGTTATTCACTATGTTGATAGTGAGGTGCGCTGCAGTGTTCATTCTGAGGAATCACCGGGGGATGACGAAGACGAAGACGATGTACCTTTTTTATGAGTAACAGATCTAATTGGGTTGGCTGGTGCTAGGTGTATGGGGTGCGTTTTAGGACTTGAAGCTGGTGCTGGCTGACTTTTTTGAATGGTGGAGGGGAACTGAGAATGGTTGATAGATGACCACAACATATTGTGTTAAAATCAGTGGAAAATATACAATATATGGGTTTTATCTATATAACATAGTACCATTTTGTTAGTATATGAAGATAAAATGGCTAAAATCGGGTGTTTTGGTTTTGGAAAACGTTGATTTGACGGGGTTTTTAACAACCTAAAATATGGAAAAATATTGAATGGAGTTAAGGAAGTCAGAATGGTTAATAGATTACCACAACATATTGTGTGAAAAATCGTTGAAAAGTCACAAAACATACAATATATGGGATTTATCTATATAACATAGTACCATTTTGTTAGTATATGAAGATAAAATGGCTAAAATCGAGGTTTTCAGCTTTGAGAAACGTTGATTTGATGGGCTTTTTAGCTACCTAAAATATGGGAAAATATTGAATGGAGTTAAGGTACTTTTTCTCGATGAAATGGGAGAGTTCCCTAAGAAAACATTAGACATGTTAGAAGCAGGCAAGATTTCCGGACAGGTGAAAGCAGGCAAAAATAATATGAATCTAATTGATACGGGTGATAGAGATGCCGCGTGAAGCCAGGAAGAAAAGTAAAACGGGAATTTATCATATTATTTGGAGAGGCGCAAATCGCCAGGAGATCTTTCATGATGATGAGGACTGGGCGAAATTCCTGGAAATTCTCAAAAAATATAAAAAGAAATGTGAATTGTTCATTTATGCCTGGTGCCTGATGAGTAATCATGTACATCTCCTTATTAAAGAGGGCAATGAAGATATTTCCGCATCCATGAAACGGGCAGGAGTCAGCTATGTCGGGTACTACAACTGGAAGTACAGAACAACAGGGCATCTATTTCAGGACCGCTTCAAAAGTGAAGTAGTTGAAAGCAGAAAATATTTTCTTACTGTTGTGAGATATATCCATCAAAATCCAGTAAAAGCGGGAATGGTGAACCAGCCTGCAGAGTGGGAATGGAGCAGCTGCCAAGGATACTATGGCAAAAGCACTCAGCCCAAAAACTTGCTGAATGCTGATTATGTGCTGAAGTTGTTTTCTGATGATATCAAAGTCGCTCGAAGACGGTTTAAAGAATTTAATGAAACCCTCAATAATGATACCTGCCTGGAGGATCAGGTGAACCGAAAGAGATTAACCGATAAAGAAGCCGTGATGGAGATTAAGAAGCTGCTTGGTCCAATCGAAATTGCACAGGTGAAAAGTTTACCTAAGGAAAAAAGAAATGAAGCATTGCAAAAAGTCAAAGAGATCGACGGCTTATCACTCCGCCAGGCAGCCAGGATTTTTGGAGTTTCTTTGAATCTTGTTTTTAAGGCTTAGGGGGGACGGGGGAGCTGTCCCTTTATTTTTGCGTAGTCCACACAATTACTGGTTATAGGTATAAATAACTAATAATTATTAGTATTTTACTATATTCTTGCTATTTCATGGTAAAATAAAACTATATTACCAGTCAAAAGGAGGAAGGTTGTAACGTGAAAAAATTTAGTATCTTTATGCTTTCTTTAATCTTACTACTTGGTGTATACACTCCAAGTATAATGGCAAAAGAGGATGACTATGATCCGTTTTTTTGTGAACAGTTTAAAGGACAAAAGAAAATTTGGTGGGATGGAATTGAGTTAGTACCTGGGCAGATAGGACGTCTCCTCATTAAGAAAGATACACCATTATTTAAACTAGATGGAGATAAAAGAACGTTATCTCGTACATTAAAAGCAGGAGAGTTTTACCGGATTTATGCTTTTAAGCCTGGTTTATTAAGTGTTGGTGGCGGTTACTATGTTGACCGGGATTCCAAAGTAACTTATGAAACGCCGAGTAAGACGAAATTAGCAGCAGTAGCATGTCGTTTCCAAGTTGATATTTCTGACTTGGAACCTTACGAGGGTAACAATACGAATGTATATACAGAAGAAAGAGCGAAATTTAATATTTTAGATAAAACAATTGCACCAATGAATAGAATGGGTGATGGTGGTGGTTATACAACTTATATGCTTCACTCAAACTATAGCCAAATAAGAGGATACCTTGTAGTTCCCTATAGAGAGTTAGGAAGTGATGATAAAGGCGGAGTTACTTTTTATAGTGTGGATAAAAAGGGAAATGAGACATTAATTAAAGAATATACTACTGAAGCTGGAGATGACCCTTTATACTTTGATGTAGATTTACAGGGGGTAAACATTTTAAAAATTTATTTCTTAAATTATGAAAGCTACAAATCATCAGGGGGAGGAGCTTTTTATGATGGGGATATATATAATGTTACTTTAACGGCAACGAAGTAAGGATTACAACAATGCGTCTCTTTAATAAAGAGACGCGTTTTTATATTTGCCATAGGGAAAACACTGGGACGGTTCATATGTTCTCATAATGTTTTGTATTTTCCAATATGCGAAACAGTTATATGGCCTTTCCACACTTTAATACATTGATCCCCTTTTAGTCTTATTCATTAAAATTTTAGCTTTCCCTCAATCCTTGAAGGGCAAACGATATTCCTCTCCATTTATTAGAAAATTGCATTAAGATAACTTTTTTGATTTCAAACATTTTTAAGTGTAGGTAGACAGGAAGTAATTAAGGCATGGGAGAAAGGAAGACCTGCATCGGTTTTAGATTGAATAGTGATAAGCTTTTCCACGTTCACCCAAGAAACAGGAGAACCGTCCCTTTGTTTACTACGGCTCATTCAAAAGGATGGAAATAGTCGCCAGCAAGGGTAATAAGACCGTTAAGTACTTATGGACTCCCAGTTATTTAGGTGAATGTAGACCCGATCCATGGCTGCCGTTTAATAAGCCAAAATGTAATAGCGAAAATAAGGCTTGGGTCTCAAATTTTTTCGGACTTGAAAGAAAATACAGCAAGAAAATAGATTTGTCTTTGGGAGAAGGTCATTACAAGGTTGATATTTACAATGTTGATACAGAAACCAGAGTCCCAAAACGAGTGTTTAGTACAACCACTCAGACAAGCGAAAAAGTGTATCTTCTGCCTAATGGAAAGGATATACCTAGTGAGAATAAAAAAATTGTGAACCTTGCTAAAGATATTACAAAAGGTATAACTGATGATTATCAAAAGGCAAAGGCAATTCATGATTGGGTTAGTCAAAATATTAGTTACGATTATGAAAGATTTCGGAATAAAACTGCAGGTCCTTATCAATCAGCTCTAACAGTGTTAAACACAAGGATAGCAGTCTGTGAAGGTTATTCAAATTTAACAGCCTCTTTACTCCGTTCTTTAGATATTAAAACTAAAGTAGTTGCAGGTCTTGGAGGTTCATTCTATAGTCCTGGTTACGAACAGTTTGAGGATAGTCCTGGAGTAAATATTCACGACTCTGCATTTGATGATTCAAGACATGCCTGGAACGAGGCATATGTTAACAATAGGTGGGTTATTATGGATACTACATGGTCAAGTGGTAATGGATATAAAATCTATTTTGACATGACTGAATCAGAATTTCGTAAAAATCATATTAAATTTTATACTTACTGAATTATTTAAGCGCCCTGCCAAGTGTGCAGGAGGCGAGGCTTTCTGATTTTTTCTGCTCTGATATTTCAATCAAACGTTTGATTGAAATATCAGGGAAGTTGTCTTAGCATGCTTAAAGTATAACTGCCGGGAAAGGGAAACAGGAGAAACGTCCCTTTGTGCCCCCGAAATTGTCACATTTATCTTAAGGGATTTGTTGTATACTATAGAAAAGGAGGTGTGAACAATGAACGAAGCTAAAATGGAGAGTATGCTTGCCCAATTAATAAAAATGGTTGGAAGTCTTCAATCTGATATGCAGGAAGTTAAAAAAGAACAACAAGAGATGAAAAGAGAACAGCAAGAGATGAAACAAGAACAGCAAGAGATGAAAAGAGAACAGCAAGAGATGAAAAAGGAACAGCAAGAAATGAAAAAAAAGCTGCAGGAGCTCGAAACTAAAAGTGATCTGCGTCATCAAGAGGTCTTAGAGCACTTCAAAATCCTTGAAAGAGACCAGGATTTTATATGGGAGAAGACAGCAAGAAATGAAAGAGATATTGGCAATATCAAAAGACAGCTTACTTGAGCAGTTAAGCTCCTTTGAAATTAAAACCCACACCCACCCCTTTTTTCTCTTCGTTGGTAATGACTCACATATTACTTGGTTTGCTAAAAGCCCCGCTAACAATTTCAAACATAAGGTGAAGCACTGTAGATGCCGGCATCTGGAGTGCTTTTCTGTGATGTGCTTATAATGGCCAGGTCCAGGAAGTTCCTGCACTATGCAAAATTCAACCGTTAGTTTATATTTTCGATATAGGTATAAAGGACTATTGGAGCTGCAAAAAGCAGCCAGATAGGAGGCCAGGCAGTATGCAAAACAAGAGACAATACGAATTCATCATTATCCATAAAAGGCGTTTAGTGCATCCAAAAACCATTCGGGTCCTTCCGTAATTACGAACTTGCCGGATGAATTGAAGGTATCAATTGCCTGTGACACCATCAAATATTTCTCATCGTCTGATAGCTGAACCCAGTCTTCACCGTCTGCTGTTGAAAAATCAGTGTCCGGGTAGGAGGCGGTTTCCGCAAATGTTTCAGTATCTGTGCTTTCCGTCTCTGTGGTGCCGGAAGTATTGGCTGCTTCTTCAGTACTTGATTCTGTCACAGCATCAGTATCCTGTTCAGCGGCCATATATCAGGTCGAAAAATAGATATTGAGATTATGAGTTTTCCATTTGTTTTAACGGTCTGAAGTAGTACATGCCATGTGTGTGCATCAAATCTTTTGGTGTGCTTGATGGATATTCCGAAATCAATCAAACGTTTGATTGAACACTTTCAACTGCCTGCCGATATTCATCAAACCTGGCGAAGTCCGCCATTAATACAGGTGTATCGAAGCCCTCGTCAAACGAAATCAGGCCATTTGCTTCCTTAATCCCGTATGTTGGCCGATTATGAATCCGCTCAAAGCATTCCGCAAAAAATTTCAGCTGATCCTGGAGCTGGGCGCTGACAAAGTATTTCATGTCATCTGCCTTCTCGCTAACAAAATACTTCACATCATCGACTTTATCCTCAACGAAGAATTTGACATCATCCACTTTGTCTTCAACAGAAAAAACAGAGGGACGGTTCCTGTGTTTCAAGTAAAATACAAAACACAGGAACAGTCCCCATGTTCCCAAAAAGAAAGTCCTGCAGAGTTTCATCTGCAGGACTTTCTTTGCTTACACCAGTTTTAACGGTTCTGAATACATCTAACCGCTTCAAGTTTTGCCTTGCTCGGTGTTTCATAGGTGACTTTTGCATCGCGGTCCACGTAATACCCGCCGCCGACGCTCAGCATTCCAGGTTTAAAAGCATAAATGCGGTAAAATTCGCCTGCTTTTAAGGTGCGGGAAGGCGACTTTTGTTCACTGTTTAATTTAAATAATGTTGTATCTTTCTTTACGATTAACCGCCCGATTTGGCCTGGCCTCAACTCAATGCCATCCCACCAGATCTTTGAAACGCCTTTATAGCGGTCACAGGCATTTGCCGGTGCGGGGAACGTTGCATGCAAACGATAAGAGGCACTTGTAATGCCGTTCCAGTTATAAGGGTATATCTTTACATAGTATGTGCCTTTTTTCAGGTCTCTATCGATAACGGATGTGCCG
The DNA here is from genome assembly GCF_001591465.1 of Cytobacillus firmus NBRC 15306. Taxonomy (GTDB): domain Bacteria; phylum Bacillota; class Bacilli; order Bacillales; family Cytobacillaceae; genus Cytobacillus; species Cytobacillus firmus. The sequence continues at coordinate 38,622 of NZ_BCUY01000016.1, read as the reverse complement.
CCGGCAGAACTGAAATAATCAGAGCTTACTCTGGTTCCATTAGCATCATAAAGATACATATAAAATCCGCCTTTTGCATTATCCAGGGCAATTCGGACGTTTCCATCACGATTAGTTGTAATTTGGTAGGTATCCTGATCAATGCTGGAATAACTGCTGGAGCTGTAGCTCTGTCCAGAATTGATCGGCATTGCCGTCTCAAATGTTTCATTTGGTTCAAAGGAAGATGAATTACGGTTAATGGAACCAGGGTAAGTGGCTTTAAATCTATATTTGGCACTAGTGATGCCATTCCAGTTATACGGCATTATTTTCACATAATAGGTACCCTGCTGGACTTTCTTATTAATTACGCTCTTACCGCCGCTGGAGCTAAAATAATCCGAAGTTTCTCTATTTCCATTCTCATCATAAAGATACATATAGTATCCGCCGCCGGCTTCGTCTAAAGTTATATAAATCTCACCGTCTTTATTGGTTGTAAATTGGTATACATCCTGGTCAATATTTGATTCGCTGGTTGACTGATAAATCTCACCTGACTTTACGGGCAGGCTTGTTTCTAGCGTATCATTTGGCTCAAAAGAGGAAGCATCGCGGTTAATATTGGAAGAATAAGTGGCTTTCAGTTTATAGCTGGCACTGGAGATGCCATTCCAGTTATAAGGCTTTACTACTATATAATAGCTCCCTTTTTGAATTTTTTTATCAATAGCCGCTTTTCCGCCGCGGGAGCTGATATAATCCGAAGTTACTCTATTTCCATTCTCATTGTAGAGATACAAATAAAATCCGCCAGTACTTTCATCAAGCGTTATATAAACTTCCCCATCTTTATCCGTTGAGAAATAATATGTATTCTCAGCATCCTCTGATGATAAAGTTCCCTTCACCGGAACCCCTGAAGAAATGCCGGAGCTCTGTGCAAATGTTAGCTGGCCAAAGAAGAATGCAAAGATAAATACAAAAAATCCTGTACTTAAGATCCGTTTCATGCCTAAATATAACCTCCAAAAAAAATATAGTATTGATAGTTTGAATATCTCAGTTCTGTTTAGATTTGGAAAACTGTGCATTACAGAATCTGAGACTATTAACCCTTTAATCCTCCTTTCCTTAATAGTACAAATTTACCATATTATCACAATGATTTTAAGAGTATATGTGTAAAAAAGGAAATTTTATCGAATATTGTTGAAGTGGTCTTAGAATCTACCCTCCATAAATCGCTTTTCACAGAAATATGAAAGGCGAGAACCGTCAAAACACGAGAACAGTCCCTAGATTTATGTGGAAAACTTTTCCAATTAATAGTTTAATAGAACTAAAAAGTATAGAGCGGAGAGAGGAAATGAAGAAGTCAGCTTGTTTTTTACTGGCATTCATGCTGTTTTTTCAAAGTATGGGTGCTTTTGAGGCTAAAGCCGCAGGCACGCTTGATTCTTATGTTAAGCCGTCAATTAAAGCGTATCCCAATATTTCAATCTATTATGAGAACTTGATCACCGGGGAGGCGTATTCCTATAATGCTTCCAAAATAAGGCCTGCAGCCAGTACAATAAAGCTTCCCTTAGCCTTGTTTGTTTATGATCTGGCTTCAAAAGGCAAAATTAACTTAAGTGAAAAGCTTACATACCGCTCTCATCACTATTATGGGGGAAGCGGTATCATCCAAAAGGACCGGGTGGAGACTTCTTATACAATCCGTGATTTGCTGAAAAAGTGTATCGTCTACTCTGATAATATTGCATTCATTATGCTGCGTGAAAAAGTTGGGAAAAGCAATTTTATTAATTATGCAAAATCATTAGGCGGTAAAACGGTTTATCCTGCCGGGATGAATGTCACTACTGCCAACGATTTATCTGTCTATCTAAAGCATGTGTGGAATTTTGCTGAAAAGAACCCGCAGTATGGAAATAAGCTATTGAATCTGCTTGCAAATACAGTGTATAAAGAAACAATTGCTCCCGGCCTTGCTTCAAAGGAAGTCGCCCATAAGGTAGGCTAGATCTATGTGGATTATGAAGGAAAAGCAACTGTTAAACCCTATGCGGCCTATAATCAAACCGGAAATAGCCTAATTCAGGCAAAGAAAGCTTTTGCTGATTTATCGGAAACCCATAAAAAAGCCTATTTGCCAAAACTTAAGAATATAGAACTTACCAGAGAGCGTGCTATGATCTTTATAGATGGCATAACTGCCGGAGAAAAACTTACCGTGAAGCAGCGGGAACTGGAATCTTACAGGAGGGCAGGGGACCTGGATAAAATGGAAGCGTCTTATCACTCATTGTCTTCACTCATCAAGAGGCAGGCTCAGTATTTATATAAAGTGCATGGAAAAACACTCGAGACGCGGTTCTTAAGCAGCATAAAGACCCATCGGAAAAAATACTTGAGGAAACCAGGATGGCTGTCACACTAAATATGGTCCTGGATCAGATCAAAGAGGATCTCACAGCGCAAAACCAATCAGGTACTGAAAAAGGGATATTATATTTTGAGTCAAATCTGTCAAAGATTTCTGATCCTGTTTTGGAAAATGCCTTGATGAATAAATACAGTGATTTGGGCATTCAAAAAATCACTGAACAATAACTTTTTCTAAGGTGAAGTTATGAATAAATCTGAATAATTTGCATTGATTCTCCAAACAGCTCTTCAAAGAGGTCAGCTGGAAAAAGACCTGACTCTGACAGATTTGCTGAAGGAGATAACAGATCAGCTGAAAAAGGTTATCTAATGCCGGGCATATAATGTTAAATTCTGTCGCAAATAAATCATAAAAAGACCGCAATTTTCGTCTATTTTCTCACTCCGATTTTGCTATAAACAACATAAGAAGTTGTTTGGGAGTGATGCAAAATGCACTTTGAAGCTTTATTGGATGCTTTATTTGGTCCAAGAGAGATACTGCATGAAATGGAATGCTCTGTATGCGGATTGGATGAAACCTATTACAAAGATCCCTTTACCCATAGAAGTCTGGGCAGAGCTTGCCCATCTTGTAACTTTGTACAGAAGTTTGAAATGGAAAATTAATAGAAAAGGCAGGTGAACTGATTCACCTGCCTTTTTGCGGATTGTTATAGATTTTTTAACTGACTTATAACCCGGCTTTTTCGTTCTTGTTTTTTTGCATTGTATGTTTGCTGATATTCCTGTGCTTCATTTAAACTATATCCATTGGATTCCAGGTCGAATTGCAGCTGCTGATAAAGCGTATTAAACGTGCTGTCTGCATTTCTCTCCATAAGTCCCGCATAAGATTGATATTTGCCGATAAGCTCGCTCGCTGGCTTTTTTTTGCTGATTATTTCTGCTTTGGCTTCCACAACAAGCTGATCGATTTTGCTGGTTTCCTGTGCTTCCAGCTCTGTGAAAAGGCTATTGTAATAAGTTTTGATTTCTGCTAGAGACTTGTTCTTTTTATTTGGTTTTGCTGTGCCATGATCGGATGAATTTCCTGCAGACCCTGTTTCTAGCTCATTTGATTCATTCGATTTTTTATTATCAGCACTTTTTTGACCATTCTCTTTTTTGCCGCCCTGCTTAGTTTCGCTGTCTGAATGGGAGGAAGAAGTTTCTTTGTCAGAACTCTTACTTGATTTATCAGTCTCATCCTCTTCTTCATTTTCTGCTTCAGCCTGCTCGTTTGGTATGCCGGGTTTATTTGAATTATTTTTCTTGCTGGCCGGCATTTCCAGAGACTCTTTAGCATCTGCAGCTGTTTCTTCTACTTGCTGATTCCACTTCCATCCTCCAGCCATTATAGCTAGTAAAGCTAGTACCGATATGCTCCAAACTATGATTTTTTTCATGTCTTAACCTCTTTACTATAATTTTTTATATGCCATCATACGACAGATTTCCACCTTTAGTGTATATCGGCAGTATCCTTCTATTATTATATTAAAATGGTAAATTTTTATAAACATATTGTTTTGATTTTACTCAAATGGTAATATTTATATAAGATAGTATGAGAATATACCTATTTTTGTACAATTTAGTACAGTAGGAATTTATTGAAGAGGTGTTCATATGAGTAAAAAGAAAAAAATGACTAAAACATTAATGGCTGCGACGGTTGCTGCTTCGGTGATGGCTGTGTCGAATCCTGCTTCTGCCGCAACATATGCTTCTGCAGAAAAAGCGGTTGTAAAAGCTGAAAAGTTAGCTGGTGCACTAAAATGGGAAGTATCTATCGAGTACCGTAAAACAAAATATCCTAACAATTTAGTAGGGTATCCAAATATGAAGATGCACAATGAGGTGAAAGCCCTTTTGGCAGATGCCAGAAAGCAAGTAGCCGGATTGAAAGGAAAAGAGAAAGAAGTCCTTTCAGCAAGACTTGATGCAAATGTTGCTACATATCTTAACCGCTCTGTTGCTTACATTGATGCTGTAAGTTCCGGATTGAAGATCCAGAAGAAATATAATGAACTTAAAGCTAAAGCAGCAAAAGGCGAAGTGGATGATCAGACTGAAAAACTTTACCATGAAGTATCGTGGGAGATTAAGAAAAATGCGTTTATGCTTGATCGTGTTTATGGAGTAACGACTCGTGAGGAATTCCGTGATTTCTATAAGCATTCTGCTGAAAATCAGCTGAAAGACCTTTTATATCCAATTTCTATTAAAATGCAAATTGATCGTGCTGAAAAAGCATTAAAAGATAATAAACCTGAGTTGGCTGCCGGGTATCTTGGCAATGTAGAGTTCCTGATTAAAGAAGCCGCTAAGAATGGCCTTAAGGAATCGAATCCACTAATCAAAAGTTCTTTAAGTGATCTTGAAAAAACCGAAAAAGAATTCAGCAAACATGGCACTCTATATGTTGCTGATTCTAAAGACGCTGACAAACCTTCCGTATTTGGTCCAGCTTCCGGTAGTGAATCCAGCAAATCTATCTACTTATATGCTGGGGAAAATGAACATATCAAACTTCAAAATGTTTCAATTAACGGAAACCTTACAGTACTGGGTTCCCCAAAGGGAGCAGGTACGGTTCATCTTGAAAATGTAAAGGTTAATAAAGTGAACAACAGTGGCGGAGCTATTATTGTAGAGGACATTGCTGAGCACAGCCTATACATGAAAGGCGTAGAAGCTGACAGCCTTGTTATAAATGACGCTAATGGATCCAACCTTGTTGCTGACACTGGAGTAAAAGTGAAGAACCTTGTCGTGTCAGAAAAAGCTGGAGCCAAAGGTAAAGTCAACTTAGAGTCTAAGGAAAGCGGATCTTTTGAAACAGTTACAATAGCAGCAAAAGGCGGAGAAGATTCTGAAGGAATTGCACTTAAAGGCAACTTCTCAGAAACAGCCATTGAAGTAACGGGTGAAAATGCAGTCCTTGCAATCGGCGAAGGCACTGAAGTTAAAGAAATCAGCATCAAAGCTGCTTCCCAGATCTCAGTAGCAAAAGGCGCTGTTGTTAAAGAAGTGAAGAAAGATTCCTCTGTAAAAGGCGAAGTGGAAATCGACAACAAAGGTACAGTCGAGAAAGCTGATGAAGGAATCGAAGTTGGCGGAAATAAACCGGGTGAAGTTACGAAGCCGGGTGAAGGCACTGTAACACCTCCTGCTGCTGGCGGCGGTAATAGTGGCGGCGGTTCTACAGATCCAGGTACTAATCCAGTAACACCAGCAGTGGGTATTGGGATTACTGATATAGATGCTGAAGGGTTAATAGATATTATTAATAATGATGCAAATCAGATAAAAGTAGACCTATCTTCTTTAGGTGCGAATACTATTTTTAAAGGTATTACTGTTGATAAAAGGATTAAGTTAACATCCCTTAAAGCGGAAGCACTGGGTACAACGAATTTGTTAGCAGCTGACAAAATTATTGAGTCTGAATTTAGTATTGTAAATGAGTTTAATTATATTCCAAATGTAGCAGATGGTGTTAGCTTAGGAAGCATGCGTTCTTACCTTGGAGGTAATATTGTAATTGAAGGAACTCCAGTTAATTTGGCTGGTTCAGCGATTGGTTCTCCTATCACAGTAACAATTGATTTAGGGGATGCAATTGAGAGTAATACCCGTAATTTCAGCTTTGGTACAGTTGTGAAATCAGGCAATATTATTACAGTTAATGTTAAACCTGAAGCTGAAAACACAAAAATTAGAGATATTACAGAACTGACAGCGGCAACACAAGTAGACTTTTTAAAGTTACTTTTCTTCTTTAATGGAGCAGCTTTAACTAATGAAGAACAAGTTACACTTACCCAGCAAATACTTGCAGTTACAGGCACTAGTACACAAGACTTAGGTGAAGTAACATTGGAAAGTTTAACAGGCAAAAGCTTTAATGCAAATGGTTATGAGATAGTATTTAACAGCTAATATTAATAGATTAAGGGACACTTTTTAATATTGGAGTGTCCCTTTCTATATTTCAAAAAGAATAGAAAACTCGTAATTTGGGGATTTCACTTATCCGCAAATAAGCAGTTTAGTGGATAATGCCGCAAAAGAGCGTATTAATGCGATTATTAAGAGCCATTTTGAAGAGTCTTATGAGAGTGCTCGAAATCTAGAGGATGAGGAGGAAGAGCATCGATGGGATTATTACTATGACTATGGCTATCACGTGCCAGAAGATGAAGACTGGATGTACAGCTATGATTATGATGTATCTTATAAGGTGAAATATAACGAAAATAATCTTCTGAGCATTTTAGTTTACGATTATATGTACACAGGCGGCGTTCATGGAATGTCAACGGTAACCTCGTATAATTTTGACCTGATCAAAGGTGTTGAGCTGCAGTTGTCTGATGTGGCAAAAACGAGCACCGCAAGAGGCAAGATTAAGAAGTATGCCATCACTGACTTGAAGAATCGTGCTGCCAGAGGGGAAATGATTTTCCCGGAATATTTGGATGAAATCACGATAGATAATGAGCGTCCTTTCTATTTCACAGGAAGCGGTATTGCGATCAAATTCTTTGAATATGAAGTCGCGCCATATGCTGCCGGTATGCCGGAAGTAAAAGTGCCAAACAAAATTTTCAGATAAGCAAAAGCCCTAATTCAAGTTGTGAATTAGGGCTTTTATGATCATGCCGTATTTGATTCTGCTTCCAGTTTCTTCAGTCGTTTTACCTTTTCAGGCTTTTTGTCCTTGACCTTAGGCACCGTAAGCAAATACTGATTATAAGGGAAAAGCTGTACCACCTTAACTACCCCAATTGTTCCTATTAGAATCACAGCTAAAACAAAAGGGAAGTAAATAGTACTCCAAATACTCTTCGGTGCCAGTGATTGGAATGTTAAAAGAACAAACGGATGGACGAGATAAATGGCCATTGAAAGGCTTCCAATTTTTGAAAGGCATATTTCCAGCCAGTTGATCTTCCTTATATCTTCCCCAATCCCCATCATAAACAGAGTGATAATTGGGATATTAATCATATTAGTCGCCCGGTTTGATGGGATGGATCCGATGATTTTATATTCCACAACAGCCATTACAGTTATAATTACGACACCCGCACCTAAGATTTTCTTATTTTTCTTCGAGAACTGGCTAAGCGGTTCCCAATAATAAGCTAAGAATCCCCCAAAAATAAAGAAGAAGATCCAGCTTGGCAAAAAGGCGCGCTGGCTGAGAATGACCTGCCAGATTCCTTCGAACTGTCCCGGGTTATAGACATTTAAAGAATATATATTAACTAAGATTGCACCTGCTAATAAAAATATCCAGCTCTTTTTTGAACGGAACAGCTGAAGGAGCGGAAACAGCAGGTAAAACTGAAAAACGATTGACATAAAATATAGATGGTAAAAGCTATTGCCGAAAACAAAGTTGATCAGGAACAGTCTTTTCCCTGATTCAAAAGGATTCGCACCTTGAACGAAATACATAAATAGAAGATAGAAAATACTCCAAAATATAAAAGGTACACCAATTTTCGTAAAACGGCTCACAGCAAATTTCTTTAAGGTAAAGCCTCTTGTCCTGGTTTGGTAGAAGAGCAGAAATCCGCTGATCAGAGCAAAAATAGGTGTACCGAATCGGCTTATTTGATTGATGAAAAGGGTAAGTTCATTATAAGTTTCGCCGTTCTCAAAGTAGAAGGAGGCTGAAACGTGAACCAATAGTACCCATATGCAGGCAATAGCCCGTAAATAATGAATCTCTTGGATATGTGCTTTTGGTTTGCCCATGACTTTCACATCCTTGCAGTAGTAACGGAATTCATTTACCACTACATCGTATATGAAATACAGGGGCCCGTCCGGATTGTTATCGTACCTTAACCATAAAGTAGCGTTTTGTTAATAATGCATCCAAAGATAGGGAAATAGTTAAAAAATTTACAGACACTTATATATCAAATGATAATTGGATATACGATTCTTGAGATGGAGCGTGCTCTTCCTGTTTCCAGTTTTTCGAGCGGCTGCTTACTGCCTCCAAAATAAACAATTTGTCCTGAGGGGTTAATAGACTCCAGCTGCCTGCTTTAATTTTCATTTGAAAAACAACTCCTTTTTATATATTTTTAATCCCAATTTTTAGTTATTACGTATATACCGCCTTTTTAATTGATTAAAACAACAAAAATTCCAACAAATTCTGCGCTGTCATACACAGGTTTTGTTGGAATCCCTCGAAATTATTGAAACAATTCCCCAATTAAATTATTTTTCAGCAGAAATTCAGAAAGCTGAACATCCTTTACAAGCTGTTCATACGTTTTTTTACAGGCATTAACGGACACTTTTTCCCCGGTTTTGGTATCTGTGCAAATACCGTCCTCGAATACTCCATTATGTGAAGCGGCATAATCATATGGCCCCGAATAATACGAGTATGGTGTCGTTTCATAAGCGAAACCGGCAAAACCTTCTTTTTTGATATCAAGCGATGCCCCAAGATATGCAAGCTGCTGTTGGGTGCCAATCAGAGATGCAAGAGTAGGAAAGATGTCCAGCTGGCTTCCAATAACCTCATTTTTAACAGCTGTGGTCTGTCCTGGATGGTGAATGATCATCGGGACATTGAATTGCTCTTTCTGATTAAAGTTGACGCCCAGAAGCTGGTCAATCTCATCCTTATCTTTTGGAATAGGTCCGTAATGATCTCCATAGACGACAAAGATCGTATCATCCCATATTTGTTCTTCTTTTAATTTTTCAATAAAGTAACCGATTGACCGGTCAAAATAATGGGTAGCCTGCAGATAGTTTCCTGTTAATGTATCTGAAAATTCTGCAGGGAGGTCCAAAGATTGATATTTACCCGGCAAGTCAAATGGCCGATGATTCGTCAGACTGACTATAAAACTGTAAAATGGCTTTTCTTCTTCCTTATAGATATCTATCATTTGTTTAAACATGCTTCGGTCCGAGACGCCCATTCCGATTACTTCATCTTCACTAATTTTTAGATGTTCAGTACTGTAAAAGTTATCGAAGCCCTGGTTAGGATATGCCAATCTTCGATTCCAGAATTCCGGTGAATTTCCATGGGCAGCACTCGTTGAGTAACCTTCTTTTTTTAGTACTTGCGGAAGCGAGATGAAGTTATTTTTTGGATAAGTTTTATAAACCCCCATGTCTGCAATTGGATATAAAGAATTATTTGCAGCAAACTCAGCATCTGACGTATTGCCTCTCCCAATTTGAAGGTAAATATTCGGGTAATAGTGGCTGGTGCTGATTAGTTCATTCAGACGCGGGGTTATTTCCTCGCCATTTACTTTTAAGCCGATTGGAAAGTCATTCAGTGATTCAGCCTGTACCACAATAATATTCTTCCCTTTAAACTTTCCGTAATAGGGAGATGATTTTAAAAGTTCCTGTTTCCCTTTGAAATAATCCTTCAAAATCTCCAATTCTGTCTTTTCCTCAGCAGTTATTTCTTTGGCTGCAGCATGGTTATGGTAAGTTCTCGAAAGATCATAGATATGGGCTGGCAGGATACCCGTAAGGGAAACTTTATATTGATCAGAAAAGGTGTCCTTCAGCGGATAAAAGGCCGCAAATAAAATAAAAGCAGCGCCGGCAGCAAACATGGCTGATCCGATAAAAGGATTCCTCAGGTTCCGTTCTTTCCGGGAAAAAACATAAAGAGCAAGAAGAGCAGCTGGGATGTCTATCCAATACCAGATATCACTAACGTAAACAAGTGATGCAATCGAGTCCTTCACATCTCCGAGCTGATTAGCCTGCTGCAGCAGCTGGATATGAAGAATGGCATCATAATAACGTTCATACAGTACATCTGCATATAAGAGGAAAGAGAGAAGCAGGTAAATAATAAAGGCCAAAAATGCCTGGATTCTTTTTCTGCTGAAGTATATTAATCCTGACACTGCAAATCCCAGTCCGCAAGAAGATAATAATATCAGTTTCTTATGCGGGTTAAGCTCCAATTCATAGATAAAGTATAAGGTTTTAAACGCCCAGCATAAGCTGAAAAAACCTGTCAGTAAAGCTAAAGACAGGAGAGCCGGATAATGCTTCTTTATTAACTTCATTTTCCCCCACCCTCAAACGCTTTTTACAAAATCTTAACATTTAATTAACTGAAAATTAATAAAAATAATCTGACATCCTTCGTGCGGGGTTTGTCGAATGGGAATTTTAAACGTCTTTTACAAACTATCAAACAAATCTTAATAGTTTTAATATATAATATTTTTGTAATGATAAACTTTAAATTCAGGAGGTTTATAATGAGGATTTGGAAAAAGGGCTGTATTGCCGTGGTATCCGCCATGGTTATTTCATCCGGGTTCAGCGGGTCATTTGCGGTTAAGGCAGAAGGGAATACGGACGCAAATACAAAAAAAATCACTATTCTTCATACCAATGATTCTCATGGCCGTGCTGTTGAAGGCGAATATGATGGGATGGGATTTGCCAAACTATCCACTCTAGTAAAGCAATATGAAAGTAAAAATCCCAATACATTGCTTTTAGATGCTGGTGATACCCTGCACGGGACCACTTTTGCCACGCTGAGCAAAGGAGAAAGCATTGTTAATGTGATGAATAAAGTTGGCTATGATGGCATGGCTGCGGGAAACCATGACTTCAACTATGGCTATGAAAGATTAATGGAGCTGAAAGACAAAATGCTGTTTCCGCTTTTAAGTGCTAATGTTCGCAAACAGGATGGGGAGCTGCTTCTGAAGCCTTATGAAATAAAAGAGGTTGACGGTTTGAAACTGGGGATCTTTGGGCTGTCGACACCAGAGACTCATTATAAAACGCATCCAAAAAATGTTGAAGGCTTATCTTTCACTGATCCGGTAAAAGAGGCACAGGCGATGGTGGCGGAATTGAAAGCTCAAAAAGTTGATATGATAATTGCGGTAACACATTTGGGAATTGATGAGTCCAGTACAGATACTTCCATTAAAGTGGCAAAGGGTGCCCCTGGGATTGATCTGATTGTTGATGGGCACAGCCACTCAAAGCTCGTTGAAGGCCTGGAGGGTGAAAACGATACACTTATTGTAAGTGCTGGGGAGTATACAAAAAATCTTGGCGTGGTGGAACTGACATTTGAGAATAATGAACTGAAGGGCAAAACAGCCGGCTTAATTACAAAAGAACAAACTGCAGCCGTTGAAGAAGATCCGGCTGTTAAAGAAGTAATCGATGAAATTCAGACAGCTCAGGAAGAGATTCTGTCTGAAGTCATTGGTGAAACGGCTGTAAAACTCGATGGAGAACGTGAACAAGTCCGTGCAGGAGAGACGAATCTAGGCAACTTGATTACCGATGCGATGGTGGACATGACGGGTGCAGATATGGCTATTACCAACGGCGGCGGAATTCGTGCCTCAATCGCTGAAGGGGAAATTACAAAAGGCGATGTTATTACGGTACTGCCTTTTGGTAACTATATTGTCACAAAAAAGCTGACTGGTTCCCAAATAAAAGCAGGAATTGAGAATGGTGTGAATTCATATCCTGACACTAAAGGAGCCTTCCCCCATGTTTCAGGTTTGACTTTTGTTATTGATGCATCTAAAGCAGCTGGAAATCGGGTACAGGACATGAAGATCAAAGGTGTGCCTGTCGATATGAACAAAGAATATCTCGTTGCCACAAATGACTTCATGGCAAGCGGCGGTGACGAGTATACCTCTTTCAAAGACAGTGCGATTGTCAATGAATTTCCTGCACTCGATGAAGCGCTTATTGCCTATATTCAAAAAATCGGCACTGTGAATACAAAAGTTGAAGGCCGTATTACAGCAAAAGCTCCTGAAGATCCTAAAGAAGATGACAATAAGCCTGCACCTAAGGTTTATTGGGATGGCGTACTGATGAACAAAGGCCAAATCGGCCGCATTACGGTTCTAAAGCCTATTAACCTATGGAAACGTACAGCTGACAACAAGCTTCAGTTTGTACGTGTGCTAAAGCCTGGTCAGAGTTACCGTGTCTACAATTATGACTCCAATTATTTCGGTCAGTATGGAGTCGGGTCCGGACATTACATTACCAATATGAAAGGGTATGTGAAGTACGAAACTCCGTCTAAAAAGAAACTCGAAGAATTGAATGGAAAATAAACGATGAGGAAGCTGCCAAATAGGCAGTTTTCTTTTTTATAGTAGTATATACCTGTTTTACAAAATAAGGGTTCCGTTTGTAATATTTTTGTAATATTATTGAAACATAAGTAATAAAGGAGTGGGGTTATGAAAAAGACTTTGATTTCAGGCATGATTATGGCTGCCGGTTTTTTGGGGATTATGGGGGATTCTGAGACAGCCTCAGCAGCCTCTAAGGATACAAGACCATCAGTGATTTGGGATGATGCGAGATTAGTAGAAGGTCAAATTGGCAAGGTGACTATTCTGAAAGATACAAGCAGGCTGATTAAAGAAAGCAATGGCAGTTTCAAGCCATCCGGCACGTTCAAAAATGGAAATACATATAGGGTATATTCCTATGAAAAAATCAATGGCGTCTATTTTTATGGCGTAGGTGCAGGCGTTTATGTAAAGAACTCTTCTGATGTCTTTTACAAAACTCCTTCGGTTCTAAAGAAACGGCAAATGGCTGATCTGGTCATGATAAAACCAGACATCCTTACAGATGCGGCGGACGGAAAGCTGAAAGGGCAGGATTTTATTATTAACAAGAATACGATTGACGATGTAAAGAGCAAGCTGGGAGAGCCAACTGATGAAGGACTGTTCGAAGGCTCAAGATATTATCAGTACGGAAAGAAATACGTTTATTTTACTGAACTGCCTGACGGAAAAGAAATATTCGTTTCCAAGTATTTAGTTGACTCTGTAACCGATATCTCGCCTCTTTATGTACTAAATAGGCTCGGTACCGGATCCCTTATAAGAGAAGGATTTTTTGAAGATGACCAGACCTGGAAAATCATCTATAAAATGGGAGACAATCTTGTATACTTTGTTTTCGGTGTAGAGACAGGCAGAGAAAGACTAATATATATACACCTGCAGAAGCAGAATTAGTTCGAATGGGAAAAGTGCCATCAGCGGCACTTTTTCTTTTTGCTTGTGAGCAATTGACTAATTTCTAGAAATTTCGACTCTATACTGGCAATTATTACAATCTCTTATATAATAAAAGAAAGTTCATTAACGGGGGAAGAAACAGCCATGTTTTATCATGTTCAGCTTATAAAAGGAATTCTAAGTCCAAATACATACCTTTATCAATTGACAAAAGCAGAGAAAATTACCGGGCTTTATATAAGATTCCTGCTGCTCATGGCTGCTGGAGCCATTCTATATCTGGCGGCAGCATATACAGGATATGGCATGGATATTGTATCGAATGAAATATCAAATGTATCCCAGCAGGAATTGGAAACGAAAAAGCTATTTTTAGGCATTGGGAAAGTAGTATGGGGAATCGTTTTTTCTCTGCTGATCTTTTTTGTCCCAGCCATTTTTTATTGGACTATAATGGATACGGAATTTGCGAAACTGCTGGTTATGCAGCTATTTGTGTTAGCTGTTTTATTAATCGAAAAAGCGTTAACGCTAGTTCTTCAGATTAGCTTTGGTCTTGAGAGAGTGTCCTCGCCTTTCAGTTTGGGCGTAATGGTGCAATATTTGACAGATAACCGTTTGCTTATTCAACTGGCCGGCACCATCACACTTTTTCAAATTTGGGTAATTTTCTTCCAATATATGAATCTTAAAGCATTTTCGCCGCGAAGCCCCAAATGGATCCTGCTGATTGTGATAATCGTTAATCTGGTTGGATGGATCATGACATCTACCATTTACTATCTTGAATTTGAGAAACTTATATAATGGCGGTGTTATTGTGAAAAGAGCTTGGGTGCTTAGAATCCTGGTTGTGTGTATAGGAATCTTTATTGCTGCAAATCTTTATTTGGCCTTAAAGCCAGGAAGCAAAGTGGATAAGACAGCATACATAGATAAATGGCAGGCCGTTTCGAAGGAGAACCTTATAGATTCCTTTTCGAAAAAAGGTGTGGTATCACCTGCGGAAGAATACCAGGTCTATTATGATGAGCGGCAGGGGGTTTTTAATCAGTTTTTGGTTAAAGAGGGAGATGCGATTACACCTGGAACGGGTTTGTTTGAATATCAGCCTGAAGACCTTGATGCCGAAAAAGAAAGACTGAATGCAGAAGCAGAAAAGCTTGAAAACCAAATAGAGGACTTAGAAGGTCATATTGATGATATGGAAACATATAAAAGAACGCTTATTTTTGCTGAAGAAGAGAAAGACAGCGAAACAGCGGTGACTTCCAGTCTGGACAGAGACATCCATGAAAAGGAGCTGCAAGTCAGCATGCTGGAAAGGGAGCTCGAAATGACTGAAAATCAGCTGGATTATCTGGAAGATCAGCCAGGCAGTGTAACCGTTCAGAGCAATTTCTCAGGAACAATCAGTGAGATTGACCGCTCCCTTGAAAATCCTATTATTACGATTACTTCAGATGCTTCACTAATCAATGGTGAACTAACATTAGATGAGAGAATGGAAACTTCTGTTGGCCTTAAAGTACTTGTCTCAGCAAAGGACTTTAAAGGGGAAGGAACGATTATTAACCTGGCATCCCTTCCAAAGAGCGGAGTTTCTCTGAATAAGGAAAGCACTTATCCGTTCTCAGTTCAGTTAAATGAGGACGCAACAGAGATCTTAAAGGGGACCCCGGTTCATATCGAAATTGTTACAGATGAGATTGAAGGGGCAGTAACAGTTCCCTCCAAAGTGATAAAAAAAGACAAAAATGCTTCATCTTTATGGGTGATCTCAAATACCGGGAAGCTTGAGAGAAGACAAATAGAGAGCGGACTGCAAGTAAATGGGAGAACAGAAATTAAAGATGGCCTCGAAAAAGGCGAATGGATTGTTATGGACAATGGCATCCATAAAGATTTTGATGGAACAGAAGCAGCCACCTCCTTCAAAACAAAACATTTAAGTAAAAAGCAGCTCAGCAGCCTGAAAAATAAGACAAAATGGAAGTATATATTAAAAGGATTTGTATCCCGATAATTGGACAACCCCTGGCCTGAATAGCCCGGGGTTTTATTTTGGGATTTTTGGCTAAGTTGTGCGGTATGGAGATGAAATATGAACTATGAACTATGCAAATAGAATGGGGAACTTGCAAATAGGCTGGGGGATTCTGCAAATAGGCGGTGTAAATTTGCAAATAGAACCGGGATTCTGCAAATAGGCAGAGAGAACTTGCAAATAGAACCGGGATTCTGCAAATAGGCGGTGTGAACTGGCAAATAGAACCGAAATCCTGCAAATAGGCGGTGTGAAGTTGCAAATAGAACCGCATCCTGCAAATAGACCTGGAGAACTTACAAATAGAACAGGAATCCTGCAAATAGAAAATTGAAACTTGCAAATAGAAACAAAAACCTGCAATTAGTCAGAAAATTTCTGCGAATAGAAATCCCAATAACAAGCACCAAACTCAAAAAAAGACCGTCCGGTCAGTCCGGACGGTAATAAATTGGAGAATTGGATGATGTTCGTAAAGTGACGAACTTCCGAAAGTATTAAATACTTATGAACTAATTAAAACATATTGCTTAAAAGTCTGAATTCCTGATGAATGCTGGTTATTTTAATAGAATACAGCTTTTACTAGGTTATATAAGCATTTATAATAAAAATATAATAATTGGAATATTTTTTGGAGAGTGGAAACATTGGATTTTTCTGTTATTGGAAATAAGATAAAAGAACTGCGCAGAATACAAAGAATCACTCAAAAAGAGCTTGCAGAAGACATATGCACTCAGGCACAAATCAGTAAGCTGGAGAATGGTGAAGTGATTCCCTGTGCATCAACACTTTTTTTAATATCTCAAAAACTGGGCATTGATGTGAATTATTTCTTCAATATTGGTTTAACCCCAAGGCTGGACTATGTCGAAGAAGTGGCCAGACAGCTGAAAATTGCACGTCGCAATTTTAAATATCAGGAGATGGAAGAGATCGTGGAGATGGAGGAAAGGAATCCGCTTTTTTATCAAAATCAGAAATATCTGCAGCTTCTGATTTGGCATAAAGGGATATGCCTCTACCACGTCCATTCTGACTTTGAACGTTCTCTGCAAGCCCTTGACGAAGCTTTGGCATTGACTAATGAAAAATTCCGGACGGAACAGGAGATGGAAATTCTTTTAAGCAAAGGCGTTGTCTGCTTTGAGAATAATCTGCTGGATGAAGCTATTAAGATTTATGAAAGTGTATATACGGAGATGAAAAATCTTCCCCAATTACGGAATTATATATTAAAAACTAAACTGCTCTATAATATGGCCAGAGCTTTTACCCGAAAAGGATTTTATGAAAAATCAACTGAAATATGCACAGAAGGAATCGACTGGGGGATTGAAAAAGATAACCTCTTTTTATTGGGAGAACTTCACTATCATATTGGCTACAATTTCGAATTGTCGGAGGATTTTCGTTCTGCTCAAGAATATATGCAAAAAGCTTTGCTGATTTTTGACCTTCAGAAGGATCATAAATATTCGGATTATATTAATGGCAAGTTAATGAAGTGGAAGGAAGATAATCTTATAGAAAATACCTGATGCTCATCCCTGACCATCAGGTATCCTGTGACATCAATGCTGGTATACGCATGTGTTGATGCCGATGATTTTTAGAAATTCTTTTATTTTGGTAAACGATTGGTTTTTAAATCCTTCCGGTATAGTTAACTCCGTTACATAAGCCATTTTCCTTTTTGCATTAGCATTAAGCTCTGTTATTTCTTCATGGCTGTTATAAATCATTCGTGTCAATTCTTCATTTTGTTCCTCTTCACAAGTATAGATAACCGCTTCTCCAACTTTCATTGATGCGTTTCTAAAGTAGAATGAAAAAATGATTGCACTTTCGTTCTCGATAAACTTCGGCTGAATTTTCATATCAAGATCCATACCATTTCACCCTCCCTGCATCTTTATGCCCTTATCATAACAAAAATAGTTCCTTTTGCTGATTGAAATATGGAGGTGAATTAGATATTGGAATGAATATTTAATATGAAAAAGTAAGGTTTTCATATAAAATTATAACTATAGGAATATTCCTGAAAGAATATTATGTTTCTCTTAATCCTATAAAAGAAGGGAATTTATGTTTGCATGTTGAATTTGAGCAGTAACTAAGTTTTAACTGCAAAAAAATAGACACTTCAGATGAAGTGTCCCAATTGGAGATTAATAAGACAAGGGTCAAGCCCTTTGAAATCCTAACAGATATGCATTTGCAATTAAAAAATAGTCGGAAGTTCTTGAGTTGTAACTCCGCCGCCGCCGTTATTTCCAGCAGCAAAAGTAATGCCTGCAGCTCCAAATACAAAAGTGAATACGGCCATCATAACTAATAAACGTTTTTTCATGAGAATTCCTCCTTGCTTGTTTAAATTAAGGAACTATCTATATTAAAACATAAATAATACAGAAGCATTTTTTGTATATTTTTTTAATTTTACCAGTATACTTTGTCTTATATCCTTTTTCCTGTTTATAAATGATAAAAATATAACTCTAGGCATATTTACATGAAAGGGGTGAAAAGGATGAATTTTTCCGCGATTGGCCAAAGAATCAGGGAACTTAGAAAACTGATGAACTTATCACAGGGAGAGCTTGCCAAAGGGATTTGTACGCAGGCGCAGATCAGCAAAATTGAAAAGGGTGATGTATATCCCTATGCATCTACTTTATATTTAATATCCGAACGCCTTGGTGTGGATGTAAACTATTTCTTCGACATTGGCACAACGCCCCGGCTGGATTATGTACAGGAAGTCTTAAGGCAATTAACCTTGGCAAGAAGGAACTCAGATTACAGGGAAATGGAACAAATCGTAAAAACCGAAGAGAAAAATCCATTATTCCAGCAAAACAATAAAAATTATCAGGTTCTATTATGGCATAAAGGGATTTGCCAGTATATGCTTCATAAGGATTCTAAAGCAGCGATTGACATCCTTTCTAAAGCCATAGCTTTAACTCATTATACCGACAAGGTCTGGTCTGAACGTGAAATAGAAGTTTTGCTGAGTATCGGTTCTGTCTATTTTGAAGAAAAGGATTATAAAAAATCGCTGAAAATCTATTTCGAAGCTAAAGAATATCTCCATCAGCTGCCATTCATTAATGACCATACCTTATTGTGCAGACTTTATTATAATATTGCAAGATCACTCACACGTCTTGAGAAGTACAATGATTCAATTAAGTACTGCAGGGAAGCTGTCAGGTGGTGTATTGAAAAAGATAACCTTTATCTTCTTGGGGAGCTTCATTATCATATTGGCTACAACTATGAAATTCAAGGCAAGTTCCAGAAAGCAAGAGAATGCATGCAAAAGTCCCTGATTATTTTTGAGCTTCAGGAAGATGAGAAGTACGTAAACTTTATTAATAGTAAAATTCAAAAATGGCATACCTTTGCATAAGCCTGTCCGGATTAGACAGGCTTTATTTTTTTGATGAGCCGGTTTTGCAAAAATTGCTGAATTTCCCCCAAATTTGTCCTCCTGCATAGTATATTAGTAGATGTACAAAATATTAGGAGGAAAAGATGAAAATTTTAAAGAAATTCATATTTACATTATTGATAGTTCTTGCCGGCTTCGTCCATTTGGAACATCGGGCAGAAGCTGCAGCTGTGAATCCAGCCGAAGTTTATACTTATGAAAAAATGCAGGCTGATATTGTGGAGCTTGCCAAGCAATACCCAGATCATATTACATATAAAGTTATTGGAAAAAGTGAGTATGGAAGAAATATTTATGCCGTATCACTTGGAAAAGGCGGGACAAACATATTTATTAATGGTTCCCACCATGCAAGGGAATGGATGACTACTACGCTGAACATGTATATGCTTGAACAGTACGCTTCAGCCTATAAGGGCGGACGGACAATAGCGGGTGCGGATGTGCGGACTCATCTGAACAGAACCACCATGTGGTTTGTGCCGATGGTTAATCCGGATGGTGTGACACTGCAGCAATTTGGATTAAAGGCATTTCCTTCGAGTGCACATGCTGGATTAATCAAAATGAATGCAGGGAGCAAGGATTTTAAACGCTGGAAAGCAAATGGAAAGGGAGTCGATTTGAACCGCCAGTACCCTGCTGACTGGGCGAATATTAAAAGCAATCCGGGAAAGCCCTATTACAAGAATTATAAAGGATCCCAGCCGCAATCGGCTTCTGAAGTGAAGGCGATTATAAACTTTGTGAATGAGATTAAGCCTGCATCTGCTCTTGCTTACCATTCAAGCGGACAGATTCTTTACTGGAAATTCCATCAGACAGGTGCTTTATACGATCGGGATCATCAATATGCCAAAACGATAGGGAAAATGACAGGATATAGCCTGGTGTACCCGGGTGCAAGACCATCTGGAGGCGGCTTTACTGATTGGTTTACTTCAACCTATAAGCTTCCAGGGTTTACACCGGAAATCGGCAGATATGCAGGTGAAACCAGCTTGCCGCTTTCAGAGTTTCAAAGCATATGGAAACAAAACCAGGGTGTAGGGCTTTATGTAGCAGGCATCGGCTATAGCTTAAACGGGGCAAAAACAAGTTCAAAGGTAACCCTGGCAACAAACCAGACAAATGATGCTGTTGCCAAATCAAGAAAACTCCGATCCTATTATTCTGGAAACATAAAAAGTACAAGTGATTTCAAAGTAAGTGCAGACTTTGCAAAAGCCTACCAGAATGCAAGTAAAAGTATTGCTTCAGCAGAAACATTGCTGAAAGGCCTGCCTCAAAACGATCAAAACCGGTTAATGGCAGTGCTGAAGGAAGCTTATGATCATAAAGCCCGGGCAGCAGTCTTTATCGATACAGAAAAAACCGGAGCACAGCTGACAGCAATGAATTCAGAGCTAATTAAATTGATAGATGCTGGTACTCTGGATGAACACACAGTTGAAACTTACCATAAGCTTTCATACCAGATTAAGAAAGCGGGGCTGTTTATTAATAAGCTTTATGGGCCTCATGTACGTGACATTGCTGCAGAAAAGTATGTATTGCCTGCAAAGATTACGAAAGAAACAGTTATTTACGAGATTTCCAGATACATGCTTATGGAAGAAATACAGATTAACCTTGATGCTGATAAGCTCGATATAGTTGAGAGCCAATTGGCGGAGTTAAACAGGCTTGAAAGACGTTCTGCTGAAATTAAAGAAGCAGGCAACAAGCTTTATCCTGGAAAATACCGTGAATTGCCTGGATTTGAAGCAGTGCTTACAGAAATGAAGCAGGAAATCTTGAAAAAGTATGAATCCTTAAAGCCTTCAGAGGAGCAGCCAGAAGTGGATCCGGTTCAGGAGCAGGAAGACAGCTCACAAGAATTGGATCCGGCTGTTAATACCGAAAGTGAAGTGCTGCCAGAAAAGGGTTCGGAAGCTGACACCAGTACAACAGAAGAACCCGAAGCTGATGCCTCTCAAAAAGATGCAGAAGCTGTTTCAGTAGAGCAGCCATAGATTAATAATTAGAGCTGGGTTTATAAAACCCGGCTCTTTTTTTGTCGAATAAATTAATATAGTAAAACTTTCTATTAATTGAAAATGATAGTAATATGATGATAGCAACTATCATTTTACAGTTATGAGGAGGAAGGGAATGGAACGCTGGCTGAAAACATCTATTAATCTTGCAGCAGGAATTGGCATTGCTGCCGGGTCTCTGCTGGGAACATCTGGTGTATCTGCAGAAAGCGGAAAAGAGGTGCCGGGCATTTCGGCGGTGCAAATTGACCAGCCGTCACTGCAAAAGAAACTGGAGCAGTCAAAAGAATCTGCATTAAGCGGAGATACTCTGGTGGTTAAATTTAAAAAGCCGCTCACTCAATCACAGCACAAAATGGCAGGGGGAACATTGATTAAGCAGTTCTCCAATTTAAATTATGCTGTTGTTAAAGTGAGGAATAAAAATCAGTTCAGCAAAGTATTAACCAATTACAAAAAGTTGAACGGAGTGGTATCCGCCTATCCAAGCGTCAATTACAAACCGCTTTCGCTGCCGGATCCTAAAGCGAAAGAACAATATCAGAACGAACTTCTTCAGCTGGAAAAGGCTCAAAAACTGGCTGGGAAGAACCCTGTAACGGTTGCAGTAATCGATCAGGGTGTGGACGTGAACCATCCTGATTTAAAGGGAAAGCTGCTCCCGAGCTATAATGCAGTCAATCCAATGAGCCCCGGCACGCCTGATTATCATGGCACCCATGTGGCTGGAATTGTTGCAGCCAATAAGAATAACGGCATTGGCGGCTATGGTGTTAATCCAAATGCCAAAATTCTTCCGATTGATGTTTTTGACAGAGGATGGGGTGCTTCAGATTATGTGATTGCCCAGGGGATTCTCCATGCAGTAGAAAAAGGTGCAAAAGTAATCAATATGAGTCTCGGCGGTCCTATGAGATCTCCTCTGATTGAAGAAGCGCTCAAAAAGGCTGCTGAAAAGAATGTTGTAGTAGTGGCAGCGGCAGGCAATACAGGGGATGATTCACTTAGCTATCCTGCTGCCTATGAAGGTGTCATCAGTGTTGGGAATATTAACAGCAGCAAAAAACTGGGGATTTTATCTACATATGGCACGTCCGTTGATATTGTAGCTCCTGGTGAAGATGTCTACAGCACTATGTATGAATACGAAAAAAAATCAAGCTTCCGTAAAATGAGCGGAACATCCATGGCTTCACCTATGGCAGCTGGAGCAGCATCCTTGCTTCTATCCAAGCATCCTGGCCTGACTCCGATTCAGATTGAATATATATTGGAGCATACAGCAGAGGATCTGGGTGATAAGGGATTTGATGTAGTATATGGAAATGGCCTCCTTAATCCAGTTGCAGCTATGCAATATGATATTAAGAAGCTGCCTGCTTTGACAAAACAACAATTATCTGAAAAAGAAATTTTGGAAAAAGCAGCAGCAGTAAGCCTTGAGAAGAAGCAGACCGTTAAAGGAGCGATTACAGCCCCGTTCCAGGAGAAATGGTATAAAACAGATGTTGAGAAAGGCGATTTAGTTCAATTTGTTCTTAACGGAGCCAAGCAATTTGATTACAAGCTTAAATTATTTTTGGTTTCCGATGAAGGGAAAGTGGAGCTGGATGTAAACAAAGTCAGAGAAGGCCATGAGGAAGGAAAGTTGTTTGAAGTTCCATTTTCAGGAACGCTTGCCTTCGGAGTTAAGGATGTCAATGGCAGCTTTGATGATTCGGGCAGAGGGCAATCAAAATTCAGCCTTTCCGCTGAAAAGGCATCTGGCATTGAAGAAGATGGGAATTCTATTCACAATATGAGTACTATTGAATTGCCATACTCATATGGCAAGGAGCTTTTAACTGGGAAAGATGGAGATGATGATTTCTACCAATTCACTGTTAAAGAGGAACAGGCAGTGAAAATTGACTTAGCTAAATTGCCGGGTGTTGATACAAGCATCAGTGTTTATATGGGGGATCAGATTTTTCCTCCTGATATGGAAGAAATTACGGAAGAAGAGAAAAAGGCCCTTCTTGAAGAAATGTTTTACGGAAAATACCCAATTGAGCCGGCATTCTACGCAAACAGGGGCAGCAAAAGTGAAGGGGAAACACTCTCTTTTACAGCTATGCCGGAAATACCGTATATCATAAAAGTATCTAATAAAATCGATCAATATTTCTTTGGCATGTATGATTTCATGTTAAACTTCGGCTTGCTTGAAGAAGAGCAGACTCCTGAACCTTCTCTGATTCCATACAAACTGCAGGTTAATGGAAAAACATTGCCGGCAGATGAAGATATATTCCCTTATATGATGGATGAGGAAGCCGCTGAAAAAGAAATAACCGTTAATGGCCTGGAAAAACAGCGCAGTGCATTTGAGGACATGGAAGAAGAAACAGAAGAAGCATCTGAAGAAGAAGTTGAAGCTGAGCCTGATTTCACTGAAGTCCTTAAAGAGGGTGCCCAGCCTTTTAAAATGGATGAAAAAGGTGAAGGCTATATCCAGACATTAGAAGATGAAGACTGGTTTAGTGTTGTGCCGGATGAAACGGGCATCTATGAATTTAAGTTTGACGATAAAAAAGGCCAGGTTCCTTTAATGGAGATTTACCGCATTAAGGAAGAGACAGACGCGGAAGGAAACACGTATGCCTTTTTGGATCAGATTGGAACCAATATGCAATTTGACTGGGTAAGCATGAAGCTGGATGCATCCATGCTAACAGGTCTGAAAGCTGGAGAGAGCTACTATATTAAGGCCGGAGCAGATTACTATACTGGTTCAACATCTTTTGATCCGTACAGCTTTAGTGCCAAAATGGTGATTAAAGATCCTCAGGATCCTTATGAAGATAACGATAGCCTGGAGAAAATAAAGAATCTTCCTTCAGCAAAAATCGAGGGGAACCTCGCGATGCCTTTCGATCAGGATGTCTTCTATCTTGAAAGTAAAACAGCAAATATTTATGGGGCATCCATGAAGAGGAAAAATGTTGATGCCAAATGGAAAGCGAAATATCCAAAGGAATTGCTGAGCCCGTTCTATGGAATTATGGTTATCGCAGAAGATGCAAACAAGAACCGGAAGCTGGATCCGGAGGAATTCGATCGAATTCAGTATATTGAAAAGGGAATTGACAGCGGAGCAACCTATGGATCATTTAAAGCTGAGAAAAATAAAAACTATATTATCATTGCCTCCGGTTATTTTGATGGCAATACTCCATTGTCCCTGCTTCCTTATGAATTGACTGTGGCGCCGGTTAACCAAAATGATGAAGATAAGGGTTCTGTGGTGAAGAATAACAAACCTTCTAAGCCGTTAATGATGAAGAAGTCAGGCAGCAAGCTCTTAACTGCCTCCGGGCATCTTAATGCCGGTGTACCGAACGGTGACGAAGATTGGTATGAATTGAAAATAGATAAACAAGCGAAAGGCTATATCGAATTTAATGCCGGAACTGAAATTGATGGTGTTGTGACTCTTTATAAAGATGGCAAACTGCTGGCTAAAGCAGACTACTACCCTGAAGGAGATGGGGAAGTGCTGTACTTTAACCTGAAAAAAGGAGTCTACCATATCAAAGTCCGTGACACATTCGGCGGTTCTACATTGGATTCTTATAGTTTGAAAGTTAACTTGCAATAGAAATAAAAATTCCCTGTCTAAAGTAGGCAGGGAATTTTTATTTCTTTCTATTTAGGTTCGTATTTCCACATGTCTGCTTCGTTTCTGAAATATATATGGCCATTCTGATCGATGGCTAAGTCATGGGCACCCTCTTTTTTGATCAGTGTGACTTCCATTGTTTTCGGATCTGCTTTAAATAAAACGCCTTCTACTGTTCCATATAGGTAATGGTCCTTTCCGAATTGCAGATTCGCATTTTTAAAGCGGCCGGAAATGGCTGGTACAATCATTACCTGCTTTGTTTGGCCGGATTCGATATCGTATTTAAACAGTTTTCCGTCTGCCATACCGAAGATATAGTTTTCTTCGTAAGAAGTTAACGCATTAATCATGGCAGCTTTTATTGGGAAGTTTAGCTCCTCTTTATCTGAAGGTGAATCAGATGGAAAGCGGAATAACACTGCATCACTCTTTGCATGCTCATGGTTGGCATACACCGATGTTCCACCATAAATATGATTCCCGGCTTGTACCAGTGAAATGATGCTTTGGTTTTCTATATAGTCTTCATAATTAATGGTTTCTTTTGTTTCAGGGTTATAAACAGACAGCAGTCCGCCGCCCGTGCTGGTTTCAGGATATGTGCCTATGAACAGCTGGTTGGTCTCATTAATCCCAAGCATGGCTGTTGGCCTTTCTTGGCCAAGGTCTTTATAACGGGCAATTTCATTTATACTTTGGCCTTCAAACGGTTTTGTCAGATCGTATTCCAGGATTCTCGCTTTTGGATAGGCTCCAAAATATAGCTTGTCATTTAAGTATGCCATAGATTCAACCTGGCTGATGCCCTTCACTTCTTCTGTTTCGCCGCTTGCAATGTTAAAGAGGCCGAGTCCGCCAGACATATAGCCATTAATAATGATCTTATCTCTATCAGGTGTCACTCCCATTGTATATAAAGTGACTGGAAGTGGAGCAAGTTTTGCCTGATGAATTTCAAATTCCCGGGTCTCTATATTATAGGTAAAATATTCCCCGTTATTGCTTAACAATCCCGTCAGTGTGTACCCGGGATAATCCTCTGTTCCCATTTCCACAAAATCTAAATTTATAACGTTCATTCCTTCAAGGGGAACTTCCATTTTTACCGTTTCCTGAGTTTTAAAATAATAAGCGTACAGCTCTTCATTGTTTGTATAATACACAGCTTCTTCTGCGGGTGACTTTACAGACACGGTTTTAGACGTCGAATCAAACTCATCAAGCAATTCTAATGTGTTCTTGTTAAAAACCAGCACTTTGGGGCTTGGATCCAATTTGGCAAATAAATACTCACCTGCCACTTGAATATCTGATACGTATTTCTCCATCCGGTATTCCCAAGGCAGGAAACGATCCCTGATTTTCGTGCGGATATTATAGCGGATAAGTTCGGCCTTAGATCCGATTCCCATGAAAATACTCTCTTGTTCTTCATCAAAGTAAACACTTTTTGCAAATTCTTTGCCTCTTATTATTTGGCCATAGTCTTTTCTTTCACCTGTTTCAGGTATATAGGAAAATACCGTTCCATTATAAGCTGTGGATCCGTATATTCTTCCTCCGGAGGCGTGCAGGTCTTGGATAGAGGTATCCCGGCTGTGCTTTAATTTATTTCCATAATCAGTCAGCTTTTTAGAGGAAGGATCATACTTGTAAATATGTCCTCCTGATGTTCCCCCGATCCAGACGTTTTGATCAGAATCCACATCAATTCCCCAGGCACTTGTGGAATGTTCAAGTGTGTAAGTCTTTTCGGTTTTTCCAGTGGTCAAGTTGACGACAGATAAAGCGGATGGAGTCCCGTGCTGGATGATGTACATATAGGGCTTGTTTTCAGGTGATTTCCCGTAGGCTGCTGCCAGGGCAGTTCCGTGGAATACCTGGGGCCCAATCTTTTCGATTGTCGGGTCTATCTCTTCTTTTAGCAATTGTGATGGATCTGCTTCTTCTTGAGAAGGTGTCTGGCTGTCATCCAATTCAATACTCTCCTCCTGATCGGTTAAATCTTCTGCGTATGCTGCACTGGAAAAGAAAACGGGTGCGGCAATGAGAGATGCGGCTAGAATGTAATTGACTTTTAACTTGGATAGATTCATATTTTCCCCCAAATACTCTTATAGTAATCAGTTCCTACATTACTATAATTATCCAATAAAGAAAAGAGCCATCTCCTCTGTTGGAGCATGGCTCTTCTCACTAGTAAATATCAGCAGCATCTATTTGGATCCATTGATCCTCTGAATCTGCATTCTTCCAATGGATTCCAACCATAACATTTTCGGCGCCTTTTCTGATTTCTTTAGATACTTTAAAGGAGCGGGAAATATCTACAGCAGGGATGGTATTATATGCTTTTCTTTCCCATTGGCCGTTCACCTGATCCTGGATGAATAATTGCACATCACCTGGATTGGCTGTTTTTCCTTTCAGAGAAACGATAAAAGTTAGTTCTTCAGAAGCAGAGATGTTCATGTCCTTTAGGCTGAAGCCAGTTTGTATCGCATTAGGGCTTTCGCTCATAGGTTTTAATGCCAAGCCGCCGGTACTTCCTTCAGTCACCTGGAAATTGCCATCCATTCCGAGCAATTTCATCGGCATCAGCTGGCTAAGCCATTCTTCTGCAGAAAATGGTTCGAAATTTGGCGGGACAAAAGAATAAGGTGTGCTCTTCGAACCGATGGGTATTAGGTAGTCATAAGCTTCTGTTTCTGCTTTTTTGATTTCCTTCTTAATCTTTACAATTTCAGATTCTGTATTATCTTTGTTCAGGGTAACTCCAAAATCTGAATATTTGTTTCTGTCATTCCAAATAGCCTGAACTATTTTTGTCCCTGCATCAGGAGTGAAATGATGCGAGTCTATAAAGTTTGGCAAATGCCTTGTCATTTCGTTTATATCCATAAAGTGATGAACAGTACCGAAGGTTTCCGTCAGATCCATAAGCCAGCGCTCATAACCCTTCAGGTATTCCTCATTCTGCATTTCAATGACAAAACGCGGAAGGGTAACAGGTGTTGTGTAGACAATAAATTTGGTTTTCGGGTTTTCATCCTTAAGCTGTTTCAGCATCTCCATTACTTTAGGGTCATACTCATAGGGTTCATTATTTTGGAAAAATTGATAGATATTCGTTTCAATTCTGGCTTGTCTTAATTGATCATCCACAGGGAAAGGCATAGCCACATTTTCACGATTATAAAATCTATGATCTATGAATACAGGTTGATTCTTTTTCGATGATTGATAAACAGATATAGATTTCTTCAAAGTATCAAAGGATGCAGTCGACTTGATTCTGTATAGATAGCTGTCAGCCTCTTCTGTATAGAACTCCGGTTTTTCTTCGGCGAGCTCGCGGTATTTATTTGTGGCAAAAAAGTCCAGGCCCAGGAAAATATATTCAAACGGTTTTCCGTTGATCTCCTTGGCGTAGTCAATATATCCTTTATACTCCTCTGCGTACATCGAGCTTACCGCAAAATTGAACACCTTCAAATCTTTAAAATCATGCTGGTTTATATAAGTTGAACGGCTGCTTCCCAATAAAAGGGCATCATACTGTTCTTCCCCATATTTAAATTTGTTTACTTTCTGCTGTCTTTCATTAAAACCCTGCTGCACATCATTCCATTCATTTTTATGCGGGAAAAGCCATAATGGATCTGCCGTATAGTTAAATATAGCAATCGGCATGGCGAAGAGACAGCCTAAAATCATAAAAGCAGCCAGGACTTTTAACAGCCATTGTTTATAAACATTCATGATAAACCACCTAAAAATTAAAATATAAGAACTCGCTGACTCTTGTCATGCTAAAGAAGGAAATCAGGAGCAATGCACAGATGAAGAACGCAGAAAACCAGGAAGGCTTAAGCTGATCCATCAATCTAACTGAGTTTTTAGCCCATAAAGTGACCGCGAAGGCACCTGCCAGTATGAAAAGCATATACAAAAGGGATGTATCAGTTGCAGCGTTAATAGAGAGTATTTCTACAGCCTGAACGGCTGCCGGCTCAAAAAGGGATGTGAGCTGTTCAGGCCATGTAAACCCGCTCATTCCGGCCATGCCTTTTAACACTTTTTCTGCATCTTCCCATGTTTGAGCTCTGAAAAATACCCAGGCAAAATTGACAAACTGAAAGGTGATAAACCAGCCAAGAAACTTGTTCATTTTAAAGCCAAGCTGATGCCACAAACGGTTCAGAAGTGATGCAGCTCCATGCAGTGATCCCCATAATATGAATGTCCAGCCGGCACCATGCCATAAACCGCTGACGAAAAAAACAAGAAAAACATTCACGTAGGTTCTGGAGATTCCCTTGCGATTTCCGCCAAGGGGAATGTATAAGTATTGGGTTAAAAAACGCGTCAGCGTCATATGCCATCTCTTCCAAAAGTCCTGAATATTAACTGCCTTATAGGGTGAGTTAAAGTTAACCGGAAGCCGGATATTAAATAAAAGCGCTGCTCCCATGGCCATATCAGTATAGCCGCTGAAATCGAAATAGAGCTGGAAGGTGTAGGATAAAGATACGATCCAGGCTTCGATAAAAGTCAGCACCTCTGCCTGGTCAAAACCAGCTGTGGCCCAGACAGCAAAAGTATCTGCAATAACAGCCTTCTTAAACAGGCCAATAGAAAAAATGAAAATTCCTTTCGCGAAATTCTCGTAATGAAACCTTCTATGTGTTTTTTCCCTGGAGAACTGGGGCATCATTTCGTTATGGTGCACAATTGGCCCAGCAATCAATTGCGGAAAAAAGCTGACAAACAATGCATATTTCCAAAAATCATATTCTTTCGTTTCTTTCCGGTAGGCATCAACAAGATAAGCGATCTGCTGGAAAGTAAAAAAGCTGATGGCAAGCGGCAAAGCAAGGTGTAATAAATCAAAATTTGTGCTTAATAAAGCATTAAGGTTGTCTATGAAAAAATCATAATATTTATAATAACCTAAAGCTGCAAGATTGGCAGTTACGCCGGCAGTCAAAAGCAGTTTGGCTCCCCGCCGGCTCCCGGCCTTTCCAAGCAATGTGCCAATATTGTAGTTCAGCAGCATGGAAATTAAAATTAATGGGAGATAGACAGGATTCCACCAACTGTAAAAAAATAAAGAGCTGATCACAAGCCAGATATTTCTTATAAAGAAAAGCTGCCATCTATTCAGTAAAAAATAGACAATCCAAACAGCAGGCAAAAAAGCAAAAATAAATTCATAGGAATTAAAAATCAAAGTATTCTCCACCTGTTCCAAAATGTTCGTGCAGTCCCCATTATATCATGGAAAGAAGCTGGTGGAAGGACCCCAACTTTTACTATACTGTTTACCTTAAATCTACTAGAATAGGAATAAGAATATTTCGAATTGGAGGGTGTATCTTGGGTAAAAAAAAGGTTTTGGCAGCCCTGTTTTTTGTGATTGCCATATTCATAAGTATTCCTCCATTTTCATCCGCAGATGCAGCGGAAAGGTGTGAAGGTTCAAGAGGGATCCAGCCGGTCTGGTGGGATGGCGCTGAACTGAAAGTCGGACAAATTGGCAGATTAACAGTCTTGAAGGATACACCTCTTTATAAATTATCAGGCAGCACAAAAGTTCAGCAGAAGATTTTGAAAGCAGGGGGAACTTACCGAATATATGCTTTTAAGCCTGACATGCTCAGTGTTGGAGGCGGCATGTACTTGAATCGGGATTCCAAAATAAAATACGAAACCCCTTCAGCTGCAAAAAAGAAAGCTCTTGCTTGTAAACAGGAATCCTTGGAAATCATCGGTGCTTCCATTAAACTAGGCGACAGCAAATCATCTATTGAAGCAAAATTGGGAAAGGAAAAGCGGGTATCTCTCGGTGAGTATGGCATTTCCTGGCACACTTATCATAATCAGTACCGGAATTTTTATATGATAGGGTACGTGGATAATAAGGCAGAATTCATTTATTCAACTAGCCAAAGACTATACATTTTTGGCATCTTTAAGGGCTCTTCCAGATCAGGGGTAACTTCAGCATTGGGCACGCCAATAAAGTACATCAATAAAAACAATGTAAATTATGTAATGGTCAATAATGATAAGCAGCAGACATATTATAAGAGAGATTCATACATTACTGTGTTCTATGATATTCATAAGAAAGGCAATGTAACTGGCATTCAGCTCATTTCAAGGAAGCTGGAGAACCGGAAGCACAGCCATTATGGCGCGCCTGGCTCCAGCCTTCAGAAGAGCCTGGAAATGCAAATGTTTGATTTGGTTAATGCTGCAAGGGCGGATAATGGACTGGCACCTGTCACCTGGAATACAGCTGCCCAAAATTCGGCGCGGAAACATAGTTTGGATATGGCCGAAAATGATTTCTTTGATCACATGAATCATAGAAACGAAAGCCCTTTTCAGAGGATGGAAAAGGAAGGGATTCATTATTTATATGCCGGTGAAAATATTGCAATGGGCTATTCAAGCAGCATTTTTGCTCATGAAGCTCTCATGAATTCGGCCGGTCACCGTAAAAACATCCTGAATGCTCAATACACTCATTTAGGTGCAGGGGTTCAGTTCCAAAAGGAAACAGCGATCCCTTACTATACACAAAATTTCTTTACACCTTATTAAATTAAAGGATGTGCCAGCACATGCGAAATAGAAGATTTATAGTGTTCCTTCTATTTTCTGCTTTGTTTATGGTTGCATTCCCGAAAGACAGTTTTGCTAAGGTCTATTGGGATGGAGCAGAGTTGGTTAAGGGGCAAATCGGCCGGGTAACTGTCACAAAACCTATCAACTTATGGCGTCTGGAAGGCAGCAGTCTTAAGTTTGTGCGCATCTTATATCCCAGAGATCAATACAGGGTATATGGCTATGTTCCGGAACGGCAGCAATACAGGGTTGGCGGAGCCTACTATATTACCAATATGAAAGACAGAGTTATATATGAGACCCCTTCAAAGTCTAAGCTGGCAGACTTGCATAAGTCCTACTCTGAACAGGAAGGACTTGTGAATCAGCTTATTATTGCTGATAAAGGCTATGAGCAGTCCCCAGAGGTTTCAAATATAAAAAGCAGAATCAGCAAAATACCTATCTCTCTATTAGGAAAATTAAAGGAAAAAGGGGTTAAGATTAAACTGACTGCTGCCCCAATCACCAATCTTCCTGAATACGCTTATCTGAAAGGGCAAGTGCCGAGAGGATGGGAAGGAACGAATAGAACCTGGGATGATGTTCCCGGCATTGGCGGTTCTTCGGTAGTGGCAATACGGATTGGTTACAGCGAGCCAGGAAACGGCCATAGCTCCAGCAACCTTGAACTGCATGAAATAGCTCATACAATTGACAGCCTGATATATAATAATCTATCGTCTGCGCAAGGTTTTAAAGAAATCTGGGGGAAAGAGAGAGTCCTTCTATTTGGGGATAATTCCTACTATAAAAATTATCCAGAAGAATATTTTGCAGAAACCTTTGCTATGTACTATTTAAATGAAGAAACGAGAAAATTACTTAAAAAGAAAGCACCATTAACGGCGGTGTTTTTTGAAAACCTGCAATAATGCAGTCTTGTCCTGGCGGGCAAGGCTTTTTTTTGTGGGAAAAAGGCCTATAGTTCAATATATTTAGGTAATATATACCATTACGTCTTTTTTGTAGAATCATAGGAAAATAATTGGTATTTTGTCGTATAATAGACTTATTGTTAAAATAGTACATCAGAGGGAGAGAGTAATGAAGAAGAAAATTTTATTGTGCTGTCTTTTGTTTTTGTCCGGGATCATATCCCCTTTTTCGTATGTTGCAAAGAAGGCTTCGGCCTCAGCGCCTTCCGTATATTGGGAAGGAATGCAGCTGGTTAAAGGCCAAATAGGCAAGGTGGATATCCTTAAGCCTATTAACCTATGGAAAAGGGAAAATAATAAATTGAAGTTTGTCAGAGTTCTTAATCCTGGAGAAGCATATAGGGTTTACCGTTATGATTCAGCTTTTGGCGGTCAATATGGTGTTGGAGGCCAGTACTTTGTGACCAACATGAAAGGCTATGTTCAATACAAAACGCCATCAAAGCTAAAACTTAAGCTTGTGAATCCTGAATTATATGGAACCAAACTAACTTTAGGAACAGTTACCCAGGAGCAGACAGCTGTGCTTGCACCTGGTGTCACACAGTCCAAGCTTTCTGTAGAAGGGTCTAAAGGAAATCAGGAAATCTACAAGCTGGATGTTGACCAAAAAACGAGCCAGATTTCTTTTGAGACTTCCCTGGCTAAAGACCAAATGATCGGATTCGAAACGGTTAACAGTATGGCACACCGTGAAGAATCCGAGGGTAAATATGTAATTGCAGGAGTAAATGGCGATTATTTTGATTCAAATGGAGCTCCAACTGATTTAACTGTACATAATGGTGAATTGGTTACCACGAATACAACTCCAGTCAATGAAAGAGCGATTTTCGGTGTCAGCTTCAGCGGAAAAGCAATGATCGGCAACCCGGAAGTTTTGCTTAGTGTGTCTGCAAATGGCCAGAAGCCGTACTTGATTAATTCTGTTAATAAACGGAGATTTGCGGGCCACTTGGTTCTTTATACACCTTATTTCGCAAGCAATACAATGACGAATGAATTAGGTACTGAAGTGGTGCTTTCGAATCTGACAGGGCAGCTGAATGGAAATGGCCAGGTCACTGCTACCGTAAAAGAAGTGATAATCGGAAAAGGAAGTGCAGCACTTAATCCTGGTGAGTTCATCCTGTCAGGCCATGCTGCTGGCAGTGATTATTTAAAATCACTCAAAGCCGGTGACTCCATTACGATTAACGCAAGCTATGATAAGCCTGAATGGGACCGGGTACAGCAGGCAATAGGCGGACGCTACCACTTGGTTAAAGGCGGGGAGGCAAAAGTCTTTAATATTGCAGGCGCCCACCCAAGAACAGCGATCGGAATTAAGGAAGATGGATCTGTATTTGCAGTGGTTATTGACGGAAGAAGAGTCCAAAGCAAGGGAGTCACTCTTACAGATCTGGCTAAGGTTATGAAAGACTTTGGAGCTGTTGAGGCCATTACCTTTGATGGCGGCGGTTCTTCCACAATGGTGACAAGAAAGCAGGGGGAAACAACAACAAGTGTGGTTAATAACCCTTCTGACGGCAGAGAGAGGAATGTCTCGAACTCCCTGCTGATCATTGCACGCAAGCAGGCTGGTGAGCTTTATAGACTGCTGGTTAACCCTGAGGAAATCACATTATTTGCTGGTGCATCCTATAAAGACTTGAAGATTGCTGCTAAAGGTGTCGACAAGAATAATAATCCTGTCAGCTTAAAAGATCCTATTATTTGGACATCGAATATTGGCCAATTTAATTCTGATGGATCCTATACAGCTTCAGACATGCCTGGAAAAGGTACGATTACGGTTGCCTCTGGTAAAGTCTCAGGCAATGTTTCTGTCAGCATTACGAACGAATTGGATTCAATCAAAGTTACAAAGGACACAATCACCGTGGATAAAAACGGAACTGCAGCTGTTCCTGCTGCCGGCTACCATGCAGACAAGGAGGTCGTAACAGATCCTGCAGCCTTTACTTACACGGTATCAGATAATTTAGGAACAGTTGAAAACGGAATTTTTAAAGCTTCCGGCAAGGACGGAATAGGCACAATTACTGTTTCACATGGTAAAGTATCCGCTGAAATTAAAGTGATCACTGGAAATCCAGGTCCTGTTATCATTGAAGATTTTGAAGGCGATATAAGCGGATGGCAAGCATCGGGAGCAAGATATGAGTCAGTAATGGCTGCCCCTGAATCGGTATATGTTAAAGAAGGAAAGAAATCACTAAAAGTGGCATATAACTTTATTGGAACAACAGGAACTTCTGGTGTTTATGCCTTAAAGAAAGAACCTATTCCAATCATGGGTTCACCTAAGAAAATTGGCATGTGGGTTTATGGCGATAACAAAGGACATTGGCTTCGCAGCCAGTTAAAGGATGCGGCAGGCAAAGAGGTTCAGCTTGATTACACAAAGAACCTTAATTGGACTGGCTGGAAATATGTTGAAGCAGATATTCCGGCAGGACTGACAGCTCCCTATTCATTGGAAATACCTGTAAGATACATGCAGGTTAGTGATGAACTTAAAAATAGAGGTCAAATCTTTATTGATCATATTCAGGCAGTGTATGAATGATTTTAGAAGGCTGAGTGCATAAACTCAGTCTTTTCTCTGTTTTTACAGACGGGTTACCATAAATTTAATATTGTATATATGTTTAATATATAATAGTCTTGTTATGGAAATATAGGGTGTAAATTGCAGAAAATTAGTAATTATGCTACTCTAATTACTGAAATTGTCCATAATTATATAATTGGGGTATAATGAAACACTAGTCTCATATATACAAATGCGGCTGTATAATAACATCGTAACATTGGAGGGAGTATTGTTAACCAATGGAACAGTCTAAAGAAATGCAGGATTTATTAAATCAATTAAAGGAGAATCCTCCTAAAATTATCGGCGGTTATAAGAAGCAGGGGTGGGCATCGAAGGTTCTGGAGAAGATCAGCAATGATCCAATCGAAAAAGAAGAAGATGGCACTATAACAGCTAAGGCTATTCTGGAAGCGAATAATAATACCTATTATCCATCTTTCCTGAACATAGATTTGTCACAAAAAGGCAAGGTGGCCGGAATCTACTTTATTGCTGAGAACGAAGATCAGTTTGATCTCATTCCATTTGAAATCGGGAAAAGTTTTTTGAAAATATCAGAAGATGCGCTTTTGCCTCTGAAATATAGAACGTTAGAAAAAATAGAGGGCGACGAATACCAGAGTCAATGGCCGCTATTTAGCTAAAAGCTGCAGACTATCTCTTAAAGATGGTCTGTTTTTTTGCGTATTTAGTGAAATTCTACATCTTTCGGTAGATTTCACTGTTTATTGTAATAACTTTGTAATATTATCGCGATATTGTTATGAAAATGAAATAGAATCTTGTCTATTAATAGGATAAAATCTAATTATCAGTCTAATTACATAATTTTTTGATAATTAATATATACCAAAAGTTTCACAGGGGGATACATACTATGAAAAAAGTCTTACTTAAGGCGCTGGTGTTATTGCTGGCATTGCCATTGATTTTTGCTCAGCAGTCTGCAAGTGCTGCAGAAGCAACTCCGGACAGTATTGTTAAGCTGGCAAAACAGATGCAAGGCGTTCCTTATAAATGGGGAGGAACAACACCGCAAGGGTTTGACTGCTCAGGATTTTTAACATATGTATACAGTGAGCATGGTGTGAAGCTACCAAGAACAACAGCAGATCAATATAAAACAGGAGAGTCTGTCAGCAAAGGGGAACTTCTTCCTGGAGATATTGTCTTTTTCACTACATATAAGCCTGGTGCATCACATGCAGGCATCTACACGGGAGACAACAAATTTATACATGCAGATAGTGATGACGGAATCATGATCAACAGCATGGATATGAGCTACTATAAAAGCAGATACATAGGTGCTAAGAGAGTTGTGCCACAGGAAAGCGTAAAGGGAATGGCTGCTGCCGTTCCAGTCAAACAAGGTCAAATCGGCATGGTTTATGTTAAAAAGAAAATCAATCTCTGGCAGCGGACGGAAAACAATAAGCTAAAGATTGTACGAATTCTAAATCCAGGCGAAAAATACCGTGTTTACAATTATGATACCCAGTTTGGAGGCCAATATAACCTCGGATCTCAACTTTATATTACAAATATGGAATCTTATATTGAATATGTTCCTGTTAAACAATAAATTTCCAAAATACGGTTAATAATCTATTAAACTCTTGTTATAATTAAAATAGCAAGAGTTTTTATTTTGTAGGAGGATATAATTTTGTCGAATAGAAAAGGTATAAAAATATTATTATCCACATCTCTCATTTTTCCGGCTGCCGCAGTTGTAACTGTCAGCAATACAGAAGCAGCTTCTATCACTCAAATTGAAAATGCTGTTCAAAAGTCTGTTTCAGCTTCTCAAATATTAAGAAGGGCATGTTCTATTGAATGGTCAGGAGATGGGGTAACCAGACCGTATGCAGAATATAACACCGCAAAAAAAGCTTATAGTGAAGCTATCAAGCTGGTAAATACTTTGAGCTCCAGCAAAAAGCAGGCATATTTGGCGAAACTGGATGAAAGCCAGCTTCAGATCAAGCGGGCCATTTATTATATTGATGCCATTTCCGCTGGGAAGAAAATAGAAGCAAAGAAGCACTTTTTGCAAAGCCAGCTGGAACAGGGTATCCTCTCAAGTGAAACAGTAAAGGCTTACCATGAGCTTTCATATGAAATTAAGAAACAAGCCGCTCTGCTGGATCCTGTCTATGGCAAAACCACAAGGGAAGCCATTCGTGCTAATTTTAAAGAATCTGCAGAAGCATTAAGGGATGAACTAAGTTATCCTGTAACCGTTAAAATGGCTCTTGATCAGGTATCAGCTTCACTGGCAAAAGGACAGAGTGAAACCGTTCTAAAAGAAGCCAAGAAAATCTTAATGTTCTTAGAGGTAACTCCTCAGGAGACATATAAAAAACAGCTGCGCACGGAATGGGAAACTCTCCAAGGGAAGATTCCTGAGAGCATGAAAGATGCGGAATACAAGGATCTATCCCTTCTTAACGACCAGGTTCGGGAACTCCGCGAACTAGTAAAGCCTGGTGTTTCCCATGCAAAAGTTCCAGCCTTATACGATTCAGCAGTGAAACTGAGCCAGGAAATTAAAAACCCTGCGTCTAAGCAGATGTTTACAGATGCCATTAAAAGTGAAATAAAACAGCTGCAAATGCCAATCGAAGATTTAAAACATCTGCTGACAACAAAAGCAGCTGCAGCCGGCATTCCTCCAGAATTAGTGAAAGCAATCGCTTTAACCGAAAATGGAGCATTTCAGCAATTCACTGAGCGTGGAGAAGTATTTAAAAGTCCTGATAACGGTTATGGAATCATGCAGGTTACGCCACTGGATGAGCATGATGACCGCTATAATTGGGAAAAAGCCAAATATGATATTGGCATAAACATTGAAACCGGAATTCAAATCCTATTAGAAAAATGGAAATATGCGGGTTCCAGAATTCCTGTTGTAAATGACGGGGATAAAGAGGTATTGGAAAATTGGTATTTTGCCATAATGGCATACAATGGACTATCTAAGTTCAACGATCCTAATTTCTCGGAAGAGCCTTATCAGCTGAAGGTATACAGCAACATCAGCAAGTGGGCACAGGTAGATGCTGAGGCGATTAATAAGGATGACTTGGAAATCTCTTATAACCCTTCAACTGGACAGGCTATCTTCAGCAGCAAAATGAAATATACAACCGACAAACAAACCCCATCCACTCAGCTATTTAAAAAAGGGGACAGCATCGTTATTTCTGGAGCTGCAACATTCCGTGATAAACCTTCAACTGCAGGTTCTGGAACGTCGCTTGCAAAGGGCACACGCATCACGATTCTGGATGGCCCTATTGAAGATAACAATAAATACAACCTTTTCAGCTGGTACAAAGTTTCAGTTAATGGAAAGGATGGCTATGTAGCATCTGTTGGGCTGAAATAATTATTTAATTAGAGGCTCCCATTGGGGAGCCTCTTTTTTATGGGGTGAGAGAAGTATGTATGTGAAGTGTGCAAATTGGAGGGGGGCAGCTGCAAATAATAGATTGATGTATTTTGCAAATGGAATGGTAGATTTGCAAATAGAGGAGGGAACCTGCAAATAGAATTCTGTGTACTGCAAATAGAATTCAAAAACCTGCAAATAGACTGAGTGATCTTGCGAAAATTTCCAATAAAGCGGGGAACCCGCAAATAGAAATTGTCATTCTGCAGATAAAGAGGCAGACTGCGACTGAAATTTAAAGAAC
>NZ_BCUY01000015.1 GCF_001591465.1 Cytobacillus firmus NBRC 15306 | reverse complement strand
CTTAAATATTCCACTTTCTAATTTTATAAAAAAAAGCCGCTTTATGAGCAGCTCCATACATTACCATTATTTAATGCTTCTAATCGCCTGCAGGACGTTTGTGTATACTTCAAGGGATGACAAGTCAATGCCAAGGACAACGGCATTTTTTGCTAAATCCGGTCTCACACCTGTTGCAATGGTCTTAACACCTATTAGCTGGAGAATATTCCGGATATCAAAAATATGATTGGCAATTTCAACATCTATATTCACCGTGCCGGAAAAATCGATAATTAGGGTTTCAATTCCCAGCTGACTGACCCGAGGGACTGTCTTCTCAATGATGATTTGAGCTCTGTCATAGTCTATGCTGCCGATCAATGGAAGGATTGCAATGCTGTCCTGAATCGGTACAATGGCTGCAGCAAGCTCATTTACCTGAGATTGCGTCTCTCTCAGTTGTTCCTCGGAGTGCCGTTCAAAGGCAAATACGGTCTCATTGATGCTGATATCCAGCATAAAGTTCACTTTTTTAACAATAGAAATAATCTCATCAGCCGTTAATTCAAACTTCTCACCAATATTGTTTAATCTATCAGTAAAAACGAGGCGGGTGTCCGGATACCGGATGACGATATCAGAAATTTTCCCTCCCTCGGAGGCAGCCCGTTCGCCATTTCCTTTGCTCCATTCAACCAGCCCTTCAGGAACCATGTCACTGCTGCTTGCAATCATGGTTCCCAGGAACTTCATAAACTCCAAATACATCGAAACGGCAGCCTCAAATTCCGGTTTGGGGATTTCGAAACCAAATCGCTTTACGATTTCTTTAACCAGTTCTCTAGATAAAACCTCTGCATTTTGAGTAAGATACGCTGAAACTTTATGAATAGGCTCCATTTATGTATATATCTCCCCTCTTATGTCTTTCTTCGATTATATCGTACTATAACTTCAAAATGACAGAATGGGAAATAAATAGGAGGTTTTCCCTAAGAGGGAAAGTCATTAGCTATCGTTTTTAAAACCACTGCTCATAATCCTCTTCCCTTATATCACTGATCAGAAGTGATTCAAACCTTTTGTAAAGCTCCTGGATGCCGGGATC
Organism: Cytobacillus firmus NBRC 15306; assembly: GCF_001591465.1. Classification (GTDB taxonomy): domain Bacteria; phylum Bacillota; class Bacilli; order Bacillales; family Cytobacillaceae; genus Cytobacillus; species Cytobacillus firmus. Next base: position 64,872 of record NZ_BCUY01000015.1, on the reverse strand, counting down.
GTTGTTAATCAGCGGCAGCTTGCTTTGATAGTCCTCTTCCGACTTAAAAAAACTGATTTCTGTCCACTTTGTCTCATCTTTTTTATTTTTTAACATTTTAGTCTGAGCCTCGATGTAATTCCGGTAGATTTGACCAGCTTTCCGCTGGACCAGCATCAGTTCCTGTTCGTTTTCCGGGCGGATATGATATTGATAGATTTTAATGTACATGGCAGCTCCTTTGGTTATTCAAGTTATGGGCAAATCCGGGAATTTTATGAGCGATTTTTTTGCTTTTAGGTGAAATCCAGTTTTTATTAACGATTTTTTCTTGTTTATGGCTATTTGCACTTCTTGAGCTAGTCCATTTTCTGAGTGACATCCAGATAAAAAGGAAATTCAGCCTGCTTCAGTTATTCAACCTCCCAGCTTTTTATAGAAGCCCAATGATTCTATTAAAAACTCCCGATTATACCCTGTCTTTTGATGAATACGGTCTGCCCATTCTTCAATAGTTTCAGCAGGGACATCATGGTACAGGCCTTCTGTGGTACTGAGGAAGCTTTTCCAATTGTAAAATTCCCAGTGAGCGGTTTCGTTTTTATAGAGAAGCCGCTGCTCCAGTAAAGCTTTTGGATAAATAGAGTTTTGCGATCGTTCTGCTGCTTCCAAAAAGGAATTCAGTTCAACTGGATCCGTATCATAACTCTGCTGCGATATTTTTCCGTTGGGGCGGTGATAGGCAATTTCCAGCTGCCCGCTTTCAGATGAAACCTGGACATCTGCTGCCGGGAAAAATCCGCTTATTTTTTCGGGAGTAAAATCCCGGGCCTTTGAATCAATTAATATGGGCTGCAGCCATTGGTCGCCCAGATCACATAGAAAGCGGCGGCCTTCTTCATCCACCGCCACCACTGCTGCATGTGCAGAAGGTGTTTTCAAATCGTGGCCAACTGGATAGGCCTGAATTCCTGCCTCCTTAAATTCATGGAGAAGCCAAATCGCGAGGTCAAAACAGTTTCCGGCAATGCCGTATTGGGCACGGTGCTCCTTCATTAAAGAAACATCTCTCTGCTTTTTCGTTCCTGCTTTATCGTAGTACCATGCTTTTGTCAGTGTTTCCATCGGAAAACGATCAAAGATTTTCCAGACTGACAATATCGAATGGGGTGCGTTCAACCTCATCATCCTCTCCTATATGTACCTTTTACTATTCTTTTTTCCATGCAAAATTCCTCTTCCTTTTGTTTAGAAGGCAAATTATGATAGAGTATTTTCAGGAGAAAACATATAGAGGAGGCTTCATATGACCAAGTACAGAGGATACATAGGCACATACACAAAGGGTGAAAGTGAAGGGATATATTCATTTGTTCTGGATACAGAAGCAGGCAAAATTTCCGATGTAAGGACTGAAGCACAATTGGATAATCCCACCTACCTGACAATCAGCCGGGATAATCAATTTTTATACTCGGTAGCCAAGGAAGGCGAATCCGGCGGAGTGGCTGCGTATCGTCTTGAAAGCAGGAGCGGTTCACTTGAGAAAATCAACAGCCAGGTTTCTGCCGGATCCCCTCCATGCCATGTCAGTGTGGATTCTTCCGTGCGCAATGTTTTCAGTGCAAACTACCATAAAGGGACAGTCGAGTCTTACTTAACAAATGAGGACGGCTCATTAAATCCTGCTGTTTCGGTTATGGAGCATAGCGGATCAGGTCCTGACAGCAGGCAGGAAAAACCGCATACTCACTATGCCGGGCTGACTCCGGACGAAAAATACTTAGCTGCAGTTGACCTGGGAACAGACCAGGTGATTACGTATGAAGTGAATGAAGGAATCCTGAAGGAAAAAAGTATCCTGTCTGTAAAGCCGGGCAGCGGTCCCAGACACCTTGTGTTCCATCCAAATGGAAAGTATGCCTATGTGATGACCGAGTTTAGCTCTGAAGTTCTTTTGCTTCAGTATCATGGAGATGGAAGCTTCGTACAAAAGCAGGCTATAACCACGCTTCCGGAAGGCTTTACGGAAAATAACCAGGGAAGCGCCATTCATATCTCTTCCGACGGCCGCTTTCTTTATGCCGGCAACCGCGGGCATGACAGCATTGCTGTTTTCTCCGTCAATCAGGATAATGGAGAGCTTGCATTTGTGGAGCATACCTCCACAGAAGGAAACTGGCCGCGTGATTTTGTACTCGATCCATCTGAAAAATTTGTGATTGGCTCGAATCAGAATTCAAGCAATATTGTTTTGTTCTCGAGAAATGAAAATACAGGGAAGCTTACATTGCTTCAGTCTGATGTGAAAGTGCCGGATCCGGTTTGTGTGAAGTTTTTATATGTATAAGAAAAGGGTGAGATTCTGCTTTTTGCAGGATCTCACCCCTTTTTTTATTCGCTGATTTTGAAAGCAATTTTCCCCCATTGCTCCGCGTTTGCGATTTTTTCAAAAGCCTGTTCATATTGTTCCAGGTGAAATGACTGATCCACTGCCGGCCTGATTTGGTGCTTTTCTATAAACTGGAGCATTTCATGGTATTCCTCCGCGCTTCCCATTGTTGAGCCAAGCAGGTTTTGCTGAGCGTAAAAGAGACTGCGGAGATTGAGTTCCAGCACATCGCCTGTAGAGGAGCCAAATGTTACGATGGTACCGCCACCCCGAAGGATTTCCAGAGATTTATTAAATGTAGCCGGGCCAACAGATTCAATGACAAGATCCACCTTTTCACCGTCAAGTGCCTTCGTCCAATCTTCACTGCTGTTCAAGGCTTTATCTGCCCCAAGGTCAAGAGCTCTCCGGCATTTCTCCTCTGAACGGGAAGCCACATACACAGTTGCCCCTGCCGCTTTTGCGAATTGCATTAAGAAGGTTGCCACTCCCCCGCCAATTCCGGGGATGAATACCTTCATGCCTGCCTGGAGCTTTCCTCTTGTGAATAATGCTCTGTAGGCAGTTAGTGCTGCCAGGGAAAGGACGCCCGCTTCCTCCCAGGTTAAATATCCTGGCTTGGGTGCTGCGTTTTCAGCCGGAATAATGATGTATTCCGCGAATGTGCCATGAAACGGCAAGCCGACAATTTCAAAGCCGGCTGGCGGCGCCTCGCTTTTTTCCTTCCAGCCAAGTCCGGGATTGATGATGACTTCATCGCCTGGCTTAACGCCTGCAACGCCATCTCCGACTGCGTCGATAATTCCCGCTCCGTCTGAACCGATGACAAGCGCAGGATCTTCCGTCTTGTGGCGGTTCAGGACAAATAAATCCCGATGGTTCAGCCCTGCCGTCTTTAATTTCACCCTGACTTCGCCGGCACCCGGCTCAGGCTTTTCAATTTCACCATAAGATAACCCGGCAAGACCGGCTTTACCTTCATGAATGACCGCTTTCATTTCCTCCACCCGCTATTCTTTAAAAATTTCGTCTATTCTATCATATCTTGAAAAGGATTGAGAAAAAAAGAGATTTGCCTAGTTCAGCCTCAGTTTTACAAACTTTCTTTTTCCTGCCTGAAGAACTAATCCGTCTGTAATTTTCACGAGCAGCTTTGCATCGCTGACTTTTTCTCCGTTTAAACGGATGCCGCCTCCTGCAATCATTTTTCTTGCTTCTGTTTTGGAGGAAAGCAGGCCAAGGCCGGCAATCAGGTCGGTAATGAGCATTTCACTCTCACCCCTCCATTCGGTTTCCGGGATCTCATCCGGCATGGCTCCTTTTTGGAAAATGGTTTGGAAATGCTGTTCGGCTTTCTCGGCTTCAGCTGCACCATGGTAAATGCGGACAATTGTTCTTCCCAAGAGCATTTTGGCGTCACGCGGATGAAGAGTTCCGTTTTCCAGTTCTTCCGCGATTTGCTGTTTTTCGGTCACCGGCAAATCTGTTGCGAGATTGAAGTATTTTACGATCAGCTCATCCGGTATGGACATCGTTTTGCCGTACATATTATTCGGATCCTCATCGACACCGATGTAATTGTTTTTCGATTTGGACATTTTCTCTTTGCCATCCAGGCCCTCGAGGAGCGGCATCAGGATGACCACCTGCTTTTCCTTTTGAAAATACTCCTGCAGATGGCGTCCCATAAGGATATTGAAGTGCTGGTCATTGCCGCCAAGCTCGATATCGCTTTCAAGAGCAACTGAGTCATAGCCCTGCATCAGCGGGTAGAAAAACTCATGAAGCGAGATCGGCTTACCTGTGGCCAGCCGTTCTGAAAAGTCGTTTCGTTCCAGGAGGCGGGCAACTGTTATGCTTGCAGACAGGCGAATAACGTCTTCAAGCTGGAGGTCAGAAAGCCATGCTGAGTTGTAGTGAAGATCCACCTTATCCATGTCCAGCACTTTGCTGAATTGCTCGAAGTATGTTTTGGCATTATGCATCACATCTTCATCAGTAAGCTGGTTTCGGGCTGCCGATTTGCCTGTCGGGTCGCCAATTTTCCCTGTAAAATCGCCAATGATCAGCTGAATGACGTGGCCGTTGTCCTGGAACTGCTTTAATTTATTCAACACGACCGTATGGCCGATATGGACATCCGGAGCAGAGGGATCAAGACCCAGCTTAATTTTTAAAGGCTGATTTTGAAAAATGGATTTGGCTATTTTATTCTTCAATTCGGCTTTTGGCAGAATCTCCTGGGCACCATTGCAGTAAATCTCAAGCTGCCTCTCTGTTTCAAGCTTTTGCTGGGCTGTTAATTTTTCGAAAAAATTATCCATGATTTCCATCCTTTCTGTTTATGGAATACAAAAAACCACGCCCCTAAAGAAAGGGACGTGGTTAACGCGGTACCACCCTTATTGAAGATTGCTCTTCCACTCAGCGGATTAACGGTCCGAGCCGTTCCCTGCTACTTCTGTTCACAGAGAAAGTTCAAGAAGGTAATTCACTGTTATCTATATGCTGATTTTCACCGGACATCAGCTCTCTAAAACAGGGAGAAAACAGCTACTGATTTCTGTCATTACTTTAAAATTTGAAATTTTTATTATTCTAGCGGAATGCTTTGGAATCTTCAAGTGTTTTTTTAATAAATCTTAAAAGTAAATAAACCAGGAACATACAATGCCCCTGGTGCATGATTATTTCGTTAAGATAATGGGTCCTTCTTTTGTGACAACAACGGTATGTTCACATTGGGCGACATGGCTTTTATTAGGTGTGACAAACGTCCAGCCGTCGCTCATTTCTCTTACTTCTTCATCTCCGCTTGAGATAAACGGTTCGAAGGCTACAACCATTCCTTCTCTTAGCAGCTGCTTATCCCATGGATCAAAATAGTTCAGGATATGGTCCGGCTTCTCATGAAGGGAACGGCCTACACCGTGGCCGGTCAGATTCATGATTACGTTGAATCCATTGTTTTTTGCGATTTTATGAACCGTTTTACCAACGAGGCTCAGCTTGCCGCCCGGCTTTAATTTTTTCAGGCCTTCGTCAAAAGCTTCCTGTGCCGCATCACATAACTTTTGGAGCTTCTCGTCTTCACCAACCACAAATGATAGGCCTGTGTCTGCGAAATAGCCATCCTTTGATCCGGAAACATCAATGTTTACAAGATCGCCTTCTTTTATTATGCGGCTTCCGGGAATGCCATGGGCCACTTCTTCGTTCACGCTTATGCAAGTAAAGCCTGGAAAGTCGTATTCTCCTTTAGGACCTGAAATCGCTCCGTGCTTTTCAAACAGTTCTCCGGCTAAATCATCAAGCTCTTTGGTTGTTACGCCCGGCTTGGTTTTTTCAATCATCGCATCGCGAATCTCCGCGACAATTTTACCAATTTCCTTCAGTTTTGCTAATTCTTCTTCGTTTTTTACAATCATACAGAATCCTGCCTTTTCTTTTGTTGTTATTTCTCTATTATAATCTAAATGCAGCGCGCTTAATAAGATTTCGGCTTTTCTCTTGATAAAAACCTAATAATTTGCAGGAGAGTGATAAAGCCAGTTAAAGAAAACAGCAAGATTTCAAGCAGATAGCCTTCACTTTCATTTTCTTTAACAGGGCTTGGTATTCTTGCTTCTTCATTTATTATTTTTCCGTAATAGTCCTCATGCCCTGATACAATTCTGTCATCCTGCACTTGAACCATTCCATTGGGGCCAGCAACGGGAACAAGAAAGCGTGCTTCCTTTGTTTTTTCCAAAAATAACAGAAACTTTCCGCCATCCTGTTGAAATTCTTCAGCCCATCCATCATCGAATATTTCAATGCCTGCCGTGATGTTTTCTGCCACTTCTCCTTTATAAACCTTTTCAACATGAAACTGGCTTCCATAAAAATTACTCTTGCCTGATTTTGGTTTACTTTTAAAATTATATGTTCCCAGCACAATGACTTGTGAGCGGGATTCGACCTCTTCCGGATTTAGTTCCGCCCATTTTGTTGCCAGTATTGGCGAACCGCCTGGCAGCGTAAGCAACATCAGTATTATAAACACCTTTTTCATTGGTTTCTTCCTTGAATTTCTTCGATCCCTGGCCATAATAATTTCCAGTTCTTTTTTTCAATTCGCTCCAGGTAAACTCCAAATAACTTGCTGTCTTCAGCAAACATAGGTGTGGGCTTTATTTTAAGGGCAAGCAAGTCCTCGATCCCCCATGGAGCAGTTAATATAATATTGTTTTTGTCATCAAGCTTTAATCCAAGGGCAGTCGCCGTTTCAGGAAATTTTGAGATCGCATCCACTGATGATATATATGGGGAAAGGTCATTAATGAGATGCATTCTTGCCTCATTTTTAACTGACCAGGGCACTTTGGGCAGAAGGGATTTAAGCTTAGACTCCAGTTCTTTTTCCGTTTCTTCGCTAAGGTCACTCTTATTAAAATAAACGACATCCACATCCGGCAAGTGAGTTCTATTACTGAATCCATGAAGAGTATCCCAGATTTTTGCCCTCACAAAGCCGGCACAGACCCACCAGTCAGGAAGGTCTAATGACCTTGCGGCTGTTAGGATGGCCATCATCCATTTGTCCTGCTTTACCACCTTCACTATATCTTCTTCAGTCTTAATCAGCATGTTCCCTCTCCATCTCCCGAATTGAATGCAGTACGCGCCTGTAGTAGTAATCCTCATGCGGAACAAAGTCCTCTTTGCGCACTGTAATGGCAGAGGTGATTCTTTCATCTCTTTCAACCTGAAACCCTTCTGCCTTAATATTTTCTCTTCCTTCAAACCAAAGCTCATAGAAGTCCTCCAGAGCAATCCGGTAGATTCCTGTTACTTCTTCCAGCTGCGGGTTGAACTCCTCCAGTGCATGGACACTGTCATAAAGAAATACATGCGCCAGTTCTTTGTCGATAAAATTTTCTTTCTCTGCCATATATTCAATGACACCCAGTGGCACCAAGTCCGCAAAATCAACATGAATCCCCAGTTCTTCCTCCACTTCCCTCATGCCGTCCATGACAGATTCATGACTCATAAGGTGGCCTGCAGCGGTTATGTCCAGTAGTCCGGGGTAATCCTTTTTGTCATTACTGCGGTATTGAAAATAAATATATTCCTGATCATGTTCCCTGAACACAAACCAGCAATGGAAAGTTTCATGCCAGTGGCCTTTTTGATGGACCTCTTCACGAGAAGCTACACCGATTTGTTTTCGGTTATCATCAAAAATATTGAGAATTTCTGTGTCCAATTAATTGGCCTCCTCTTTTTAGAGAAACTATATTGAAGGGATACCCAGCTTCCTGTCTCCCCTGTCACTGCTTTCCTGATTGGTTCTGATAATTCCGCTGCACCATTCCGGATGATTTAATCATTCCGAACTTTTCATAAAACGGCTGTAATTCAGGGTCACACATAATATCGATCATATAAATACCGTCCAGCTCTTCCAGCATGCGGGTGACCAGCTTTTGACCGATTCCCTGCTGCTGGTAATCAGGCAGTACTTCAAGCAGCGGAATGTAGGCTGATAGCACTCCATCGCTGATTGCTGTGATGAACCCAGCCACTGCATGTTTATCACGGTCAATGGCAAGCACGATTTTCGTGCTGTTTTTTAGAAGCTTCAGATGCTTTTCAGGGCTCGGCGGATTTTGCCACCCATCAAAAAAACCGTCCAGCATATCTGCTGATATTCCTTCTGGATCCACTGCATATTTGATCATTTTATCAGCTCCAATTTCTATCAGAAAGAAGCATCCAAAAACCCTCCTGACCCTTTAATCAATTAATTTTCGACAAATATGCAGGAAAAGCCTGTACATTTTTTTGAAAAATTCAAACGGGTTATTTTTCATTTACTCTTTAATCCATTAGAATAATGTTAACTAACTTGGTTAAAGGGGTTCTGAGGATGCTGGAACTGCTGATTACGATGCTGGAGCGGCTTGGAATCATTGTCACCATTGCGCTGATTCTGACAAGGTTCCGCTTTTTCAGAGAGATGATTTATGGCGAAAGATTAAAACGGCAGCAGGAGTATAAAGCCATTCTTTTTTTCGGCTTCTTTGGCATCATTGGAACCTATTCAGGGCTGGCCTTCAATACGGACACACTGCAGTTTAACCGCTGGGCTTCCGAACTTGCTACAGATGAAGCCATTGCCAATTCCAGGGTGATCGGGGTTGTGCTCGCCGGATTGCTTGGCGGTCCTAAAGTAGGAGTTGGGGCAGGAATTATAGCAGGATTCCACCGATTTACGCTTGGCGGCTTTACCGGGATTGCCTGCGGTTTGGCATCGATAGTGGCGGGGCTACTTGCCGGATTTTTCCGCCGGAAAAATGAACATGTGAAGCTATCGTCGGCATTCTTCATCGGTGCTACGGCTGAAGCCGTGCAGATGCTGATTATTCTCGGTATGTCACGGCCTATAGAAAAAGCAGTTGCTCTAGTCGAAATGATTGGAATTCCCATGATTATAGCAAATGGTCTTGGCAGTGCCCTATTTTTACTGATCATAAAAAATGTCATAAACGAAGAAGAAAAAGCAGGAGCTTTTCATGCACAGAAAACACTTCGGATTGCTGACCAGACGCTTGCACACCTCCGTGAAGGGATTAATCATAAGTCCGCACTGGCAGTCTGCCTGATTTTACATAAGGAACTTCAGATGAAAGCAGTTGCAATCACCAATCACACCGAAATCCTTGCCCATGTCGGCCTTGGAAATGACCACCACCGCTCCGGAAGCCCGATTCAGACCCAGATAACACGGGATGTCATTCAGAACGGGGAAATTGTGGTTGCCAATGACCAGACCATTCACTGCCGGCAGGAAAACTGTCCTCTTGGCGCAGCCATTGTCGCTCCTTTAAAGCTGCGCGGCGAAACCATCGGAACGCTGAAGTTTTACTTCACTTCGGAAAAAGAAATGACTAATCTCGTGATGGAGCTAATTTCCGGGCTAAGTGTACTGCTCAGCAATCAGCTCGAAATCGCTGAGGCTGATAAAGCCTACCAGCTGGCAAAGGAAGCTGAAATTAAAGCACTGCAGGCGCAAATATCACCGCATTTTTTATTTAATTCATTAAATACGATTATTTCCCTTGTGCGGATCGAGCCTGCCCAGGCAAGGAAATTGCTCGTTTCCTTATCTCATTTTCTGCGGCAAAATCTGACGGCCACGACAGTCAGCTGTACGACCCTTGAACAGGAGCTCAGACATGTAAAGGCCTATCTGTCAATTGAAGAAACCCGGTTTGTGGATCGGCTCGAAGTTATATACGACATTGATGAAGATGCCCTTTTGGAAAGAATCCCGCCGCTCACTCTGCAGCCGATTGTGGAAAATGCCGTAAAGCATGGGATTAAGAACAAGGAACAGGACTGTATCATTATGATCAAAATTCAGAAACAGGATGGAATGACGTTAGTAAAAGTGAAGGATAATGGACAGGGAATGAGCCGGGAAAGAGCCGAACAGCTCGGCAAAGAAACCCTGCAGTCAGAATCGGGCTCCGGACTTGCATTGTACAATGTAAACCGCCGGCTGACCATGATGTTTGGTGAGGAAGCTTCGCTGCAAATTGCCAGCACTCCAGGCATCGGCACTGATATACAATTCGCCATTCCGCAAACGGAGGAAAAAACTGATGGAAAAAACGATCCGAATTTTAATCGCTGATGACGAACGATACAGCAGAGATGAATTAAAGCATTTACTCGAGGAGTTTCCTGCTATCCAGGTTGTCGGCGAGGCTGAATCTGGCGAAGCGGCCGTGATGAAAGCCATCCAGCTTCAGCCGGACGTCGTTTTCCTTGATGTGGAGATGCCCAGGATGAACGGGATGGAAGCTGCCAAATCATTGCAGGAGCTAAAAAAAGTGCCGCTCATTATCTTTGCAACCGCCTACCCGCAGTTTGCTGCTGAAGCCTTCCGCTATGAAGCAACCGATTATTTACTGAAGCCCTACGACGAGGAGCAGCTCGAACAGACCATCAGGCGAGTGGAAAAATTGATTGGTGCCAAAAAAGAAAATGACACCAGCAAGCCCGCCGGCAAGCTGGCTGTTGAAGAAGATGGGGAAATACTTTACTTGGAGCCAAAAGAAATCCTCTATATCTACCGGGATGAAAAAGTATCTAGAATTATAACCAGAACCGGTGAGCATGAAACTAAAACCCCCCTGAAAGATTTGGAGAGCCGGCTGCTTCCCTTTAGCTTTTTCCGGATTCATAAAAGCTATCTGGTGAATCTGGATTATGTCACACGACTCACCCCCTGGTTCAACGGGGCATACCAGCTTGAGATGGAAGGCCGGGAAGAACTTCTGTCTGTGAGCCGGAATTATGTGAAGGCACTGCGGGTGCGATTGGAATTGTGAAAACATCGGGACGGTGCTTTTTTGTTTTTGGGGTGGAGTTTGCTGCTTGGGGATGCGAGTGCACTTTGAATTAGGTTTGTACTGATCTCGAGGTTAATTGCGCTTGATCTAAAATATGCACCTTGCCCTTTTTCCAATCATAATATAATGAATTTTCAAACACACTTACGTTTTTCCATGCATCTTAATTCCACTCCATTGCCTTTTAATCTTCATTTTTTACATGTTGGACACAAATTGTTCAAATTTTCTCCTTCTTTTATATAATTAATGTAAACGCATTCATTAAGGGGGATAAATATGATTACTTTTTTAGTCTGTATTGCACTTTTAATTGTAGGTTATTTTACGTACGGCAAGTTTGTAGAAAAGGTTTTCGGTGTGAAGGAGGCACGTACAACACCTGCCTATACTCATGCTGACGGTGTGGATTATATCGCCATGAGCACGCCAAAGAACTCGTTAATCCAGCTGTTGAATATTGCTGGCACCGGCCCGATTTTCGGTCCGATCATGGGAGCTCTTTACGGGCCTGCAGCTTTTATCTGGATCGTGGTCGGCTGTATTTTTGCCGGTGCCGTTCATGATTATTTAACTGGAATGATTTCGATCCGCAACCGCGGCGCGCATTTGCCTGAGCTTGCGAGCAAGTTCCTCGGGAAAGTCATGAAGCATGTTGTGAACGCTTTCGCCGTTCTTCTTCTGTTATTGGTTGGTACGGTGTTTGTTACAACTCCGGCTGATCTGCTTTATGTTGTAATGGATCAAAAAATCTCACTAACTCTAATCATTGCTGCAATTTTCATCTATTATATTTTGGCGACTTTGCTGCCTGTTGATAAAATCATCGGACGCCTGTACCCATACTTTGGCGCATTGCTTTTAATCAGCGCACTTGGCGTAGGTATTGGTTTAGTGGCAACTGGTGCCGATATTCCGGAAATTTCTCTGCAGAATTTCCATCCGGCTAACGCACCTATTTTCCCATTGCTGTTTTTCACTATCACTTGCGGTGCTCTTTCCGGTTTCCATGCAACACAGACGCCGATTATTTCCCGTACAACTCAGAATGAAAATCAGGGACGCAAGATTTTCTATGGCATGATGATTGCAGAAGGTGTTATCGCCATGATCTGGGCTGCTGCCGCGATGAGCTTATTCGATGGTTATAACGGATTAAGTGATTTCCTTGCTAACGGAGGTCCTGGTGCTGTGGTAAGCGAAGCTTCTACCTTAATGCTTGGGGCAATCGGCGGAACACTTGCGATTCTTGGTGTCGTGGTCCTTCCGATCACTTCCGGAGATACAGCTTTCCGAAGTGCACGAATGATTATTGCTGACTATATTAACTTCTCCCAGAAGAAAATTTCCAGCCGTTTGTGGATCGCTATCCCATTGTTTGCTCTTTCTTTGGCACTTACGCAAATCGACTTTAACATCTTATGGAGATACTTCAGCTGGGCTAACCAATCAACTGCGGTTATCGCGCTGTTTGTCGGTGCCATGTACTTGTATATCGCGAAGAAAAATTACTGGATTTCCCTTATACCTGGAATCTTCATGCTGTTAATGGTCCTAACGTATATCTTTAATGCGCAAATCGGGTTCGGTTTATCAATGAATGCTTCCTGGATTGGCGGAGCCATCGGTACCGTCATTCTAGTGGCACTATTCTTCTCCGCTGCTAAAAAGGCTCGGGCGAATAACCTGCCGCTGGAAGAAGATATTTCCGGCTGGAAGAAATCCGCTTAATGGGCTGCTGCAGTCCAAAATACCGTGAAACGGTAAATGAGGAAGAGAAGAAAGTAAACGAAAAAGGGACAGATTCTCTTCCTCTCCCTGCCAAATTGATTTTTGGTGTAATATTTGTAATCGGATTATTCTTCTATTTAACTTAGCAAAAGTGCACGTTCATGCGTGCACTTTTCCATTTAACCTAAGGAGGCACAAAAAAATGAGAATATTAGTTGTCGGAGCCGGCGCCATTGGCGGCTATTTTGGCGGAAGACTTTTGGAAAAAGGCGAGGATGTTACTTTTTTGGTAAGGGAGAAACGAAAGCAGCAGCTTGAGAAATACGGGCTTCTGGCGGAAAGTGTGCATGGGGATATGACTTTTCCTGAGCCAAAAACGATCCAGGCCGGAGAAAAGGCAGATGCATTCGATGTCATCCTGCTCTCTACAAAAGCCTATCATCTTGAGGGAGCTATAGAGGATATCCGTCCCTTCACAGGCGATAGTACCTTGATTCTTCCTCTCTTAAATGGAATCGCACATATGGATCAACTAACAGCCGCTTTTGGGGCAGCGAACGTTCTTGGCGGCCTTTGCTTTATTGAAACCACTCTTGGTGAAAATGGGAAAGTGATTCAGACAAGCCCGGTCCATGACTTTGTTTTTGGGGAACGATCCGGTGAAAAAACAGAGCGGATCCTGAAGCTTCAAGAGGCATTTTCAGGTACAAAAGCAAACTTCCGCCTATCCGAAAATATCGAGCAGGAGATGTGGCATAAGTACCTCTTTATCTCCACACTTTCTGGTGTCACTTCCCTGTTCCGTTCACCCATCGGGCCGATTCGAGATCAGGCATTCGGATTAAATACCGTTAAAATAGTTTTGAAGGAAGCATCTGCTATTATGAGGGGCTTGGATGCTCCGCTGGCTGATGGGATTGAAGATGCGCAGGTGCAAAAAATAAACGAAATGGGCTATGAAATGAAATCCTCCCTGCAGCGCGATATGGAAAAGCAGCAGGCTATCGAAGCCGATCATTTCTTTGGATATTTGCTGAAAAAAGCTGAGCTGCTGGATTTGGATGCTCCTGTTATCGGTGCGATTTATGCTAACTTAAAAGTTTATGAAAAAAATAGTCTTTAAACCAAAATCCGAGCAGGCCAACCCGCTCGGATTTTTAGTTTATTATTTTTTGCTGCTGTTTGTATTATAGTAGAATTTCGCCGTGATGGATCCATCGGCATTTTCTTTAATGTCAGTTACATGGATTCCGGAATCAGCCGGCGTTGAGCTATAGCCCTTCCAGAAGTAGTAAGAACCAGTGTGAACATTTCCGGATACAGGTGTGATTTTCCCTCCGGTTTTGAAGAAATCTCCTGCATCACCGCGGTTTAGATTTTTCTCCAAGTCATACTTTCCATCAGCCTGAAGAACAGATAAACCGTAGTGAGTTACAACTGTACCATCACTTGCTGTTTCAGATTGGTTGTACTGGAAGCGTTTGTTCATCCAGTTTTCCACGTTGTTTGGACGGAAGCCGGCAGTCTGGTACAGGTTGATGATGTTCTCATCTACGTGCCATGCCATTAACCCTTTAGAATCTGCCCCCTGGCGAATTAAGCCTTTGTTAAAGCCATCCTGCTGAACGTTTTCAAATAGGAAGTATTCAGTGCCATTAGAGCCCGGCACTTCCATTTTGACGATGCCGTTATCAGCAGTTGCTTTATTGATCGCCGGAAGCGTGATTTCTTTCACGCCATCTTCAGGCTTTACTTCAATTGGATTTACCCACCCTAAGAATATCTTAGAGAACGGATCAAAGTGCGTTGGAGAGTTTCCTGCATAAGCTGCAGCATCCGGATAGCGCATCCAGGAGCCGCCTGCCATCATTGAGTAGTTTCCTACACCTTCAGAGCTGTAAACCGTATCATAGAAATCAGGCAATCCTAGCGCATGTCCAAATTCATGAGCGTAAACCCCGGTTTGTGCAGGGAATGGACCCGTTTTTGCTTCTTCTTTGTAGGTATTAGTAGCTGCATCGAAACCGGCAACGTTTCCGCCGATGCCTGGCTGAATGTTGTAGTTATTGACTACTACTCCGTCATAGGTCATATCTTCTGCAACTGTTTTATTAATCCATTCATTTTGAGACATGCCAGCATGTACATCTGCAGGTTTGCCAGTTTCATAGTATTTCCCATAATATAAAGCACTTAGCAGGCTCCACTTATGTGACCAGAACTGTGCCGGGTCACGGCTGAATTCAGCTCCTGTACCTTCATGAATGACGAAGATATTAGGCACTTCCCCATTCTCAGCATACTTCGAGAAGTCAACCTGCTCGTCTGCCGCTTTCAGCAAGTCACGGATGAATTCGCCTGTATGGGCATCCCCATTCACATTGCCATTAACGTATGTACCATTTTCAGCATATTTACCTTCCTGATCCAAGTAGTATGAAGCACCTTTAGGCATCTCTACCCATACAAATTCGGTGTTTTCCTTGCGGACCAGGTTGGTTTTTCCATAGCTGGATTCTTTATAAGCATTTTGCATCGTGCGGTCCTTTGGAACATTCTCACCATCATATTTCTGGAATTGAGGAAGCTCATAAGGATTATACTCTGTTCCAAAAATTAAATCCTCATAATACTCAGCTGGAACTTGTCCAGGCATATCACCGACCGGCTCATCACCATCCGAATACTTTGCCAGAAGAACAAGAACCGGTATATCTCCTGTTGCTGCTTTATACTCCACATGATTGTCACGAAAAGTTACAGGTAAAAAGATTATTTCTCTGTGAAATTTCCTTTAACTGTTTAATGATTTATAATAGAGGGATATGTAGATAAAGGAGACTCTAACATGACTCATATAGAAGACAATGATCGAAAAAAAATCAGCTTAAAAGAAGCAATGAAACAGCAGCTTATGAATAAAAAACAAGAGCAGGCAGGCGGAAAGTTCAATAATACTCCGGTTAAATCGGCGAAAGCATGAAAAGCCAGCAGACAAAGAAGACCAATAACCAGCGGAAACGGACGGGTGTATAATGGAAGGGCAGAATCGCGCTGCAATCGCGCCTGGGTTAAAAGTAAAAATTGTTCTTAAAAAGGATCAGCGGACAGGTGTGCTGACAGAAGGAATAGTGAAAGACATTCTAACAAAGTCACCTTCTCACCCGCACGGTATAAAAGTGAGACTCGAAGATGGACAGGTTGGCCGGGTAAAACAAATTTTACGTTAATAGGGACAGTTCCCTTACACTAGATTTGGTTATACTGGGAGGAGACTATTGGTTACACTGATCAAGCCTTTACTGGTAAACATTACAATACTTTTTTCATTTACGTTTAACGGGAATTTGTTTTTTCCATATCAGACAAAGACCCCTCTTACCCTTAAACAAAAATTGATTTACGGACTTCTCGGCTCATTCGGAGCACTTTTATGCATGTTTTATCCTATTGAAAGGCTGGGGGAAACCCATTTTGATTTGCGCATGGTCGCCATCATGATCGTGACGCTGTATACAGGATGGCTTCCCGGCTCTATTGTGATGCTGAGTACCGTCATTACCCGCTATTTAATAGGCGGACAGTTCATTTATATTGGAATTTTGGTTTCCATTCTGGCATTTGTGATTACCCTTTCCCTAAGACGAGTGTTTCTTAATTCCAGCCATCGGGTAGTGACTGGTTCTTTTATTCTGTTCTTTTATTTTTACTTATATATATCCATCATTGCCACAGCCGTCATTTTTCTTGATACATTCTTTTACCTGACTTACTTCGTTGCGTTTTACCTGACATTTATTGCACTTATTTTTGTCATCGAAAATCTTTTCAAAACGAATAAACAGATCAGTGAAATGATGTATATGGATAAGCTGACAATGGTCGGCCAGCTGGCAGCTTCCATCGCACATGAAATCAGAAATCCTTTATCCACTGTGAGGGGCTTCATTCAATATTTGAGCCAGGATACGTCGGATGAGAGCTTAAAAAAGTTCTCCCCGCTCATTATTGAGGAATTGGATCGTACAAACAGCATCATTACAAACTATTTAAAAGTCTCAAAGCCCGAGCAGTTCCATCTGGCTAATGTCCCCCTGCATGACGTGATTCAGGATTGCGTACTGCTCATGAGACCCCTTGCTTCTTATGCCAATGTGGTGATTGAATACGCGGATAAAGGGCCTTTTTATGTGCAGGGAGATGAACACCACCTAAAACAGGCCATCATGAATGTGATCAAGAATGGTATAGAATCAGTCCCGGAAAAGGGAAGGATTCAAATTTTCACCTCTGCTGATTATTTTCACAACACGGTTGAAATAACCATTTCAGACAACGGCCGGGGCATGACATCCGAGCAATTAGAGAATATCGGACTGCCTTTTTATACAACAAAGACGAAGGGAACTGGACTTGGCAGCATGGTTACGAACAAAATCATCCGTGAAATGTAAGGAACGATAGAATATGACAGCGATATTGGCAAGGGAACGACAGTGAAAATCATACTGCCCCTGCTGAAGAGTGAATAAGGAAAGAAAAATTGCCAAAAAAAAGAGTGCCTGAGTGCACTCTTTTGCTGTATTGCCTTTTAACCAAGCCGGCCCTGAATCGCAGGCTGGTATTTTCTCATCGGACCTTTTGCCAGAACATCACGCATATAGAAATCCCCGGCAGGATTTGTTTTTTTCAGCAGTTCTAAGAGGTATGTAATATCATCCATAGCCCTATGCGTCTGGCTTTCTGCAATCTGATGGGACTGAAGGAGCGTCAGCAGCTTGCTGTCTGTAAAACCATATTCCTTCCATGGGACACTTCTCATTGTGCAATACCATTTTAATTCGTTGATGTCTTCAGGATACATCCGGTATAAAAAGCTGCGGTCAAAGGATGCATTATGAGCGAAAACGGAATCGGCATGAAAGAAATATTTTTTTATTTTGATATCATCAAAGCATTTACCGCTGACAGCTTCATAAGGAATTCCGTGAACTCTAAAAGCGCGGCTGTAATTGTTTTTGGCCGATTTGCTTATGGGCTCCCGCAGGAATGCAGCTTTATCCTTAATATCAAGGATCTCCCCTGTATCCGCACGGTAGGAAAACAGCTTTAATGCCAGTTCGATGATTTCATCGGAATTTGGTCCAAGTCCCGTCGTCTCCACATCCAGCAGCAGCCCCATCTTTTCCTTGTTTCTCATGGCCAGCCTCCTCTATTCATTTTAAATTAAGCATATAATAGAGGAGTGCTGAATGCCAGCGGAACCGCTCTTAGATCTTTTTATCGTTCTTTAATCGGTCCACATAGTCGGCATGATAATTCTGATGCATATATTCCCGGTTTTTCATGGAATAGAAATATCCTGTGGAAAGAGACAGAAATGCGAACAGAAACCCTACCCCAAAGCCGAAGGTATGATAGCCCATAACAATGCTGACAACGGTAGTGAGCAAAAGTACCAGCAATATATAAAATAAAATATTTTTGCTTTTCAAGGATGTTCCTCCCCTTATTTCAATACATTTTTTAAAAGATACTGTCTTATTATTATACCAAATACGAAACAAAACGGCGGTTTTCTCCGTAAGAATAGTAAGGAGGTTTTTCCCATGATCGGACTTGTCATTACACAAATTGCCGTGATCGCGCTCTTCCTGATTCTCGGGTGGGCTGTAAGATTCAAAAAGGCTTACTGGCTCATTTCCGGATTCGCATCGCGGCCCGAAGAAGAGAAAGAATCATTAATAGAAAACAGGTATCCGCAAAAAATCGGAAGCCTGCTTATAGGCACCGCTATCGGAATGCTGGTGCTCCTGCCTCTCTCGTTTACCGAATTCAGATTCGCAGCCGAAGCGCAATTCGGCTTCATGCTGGTCATATTGCTTGGCGGACTCGTCTACTTATCCAGATATGAAGTGCCGGCCAAAAGAAAACGCAGTTATATAATTGCCAGCATTCTCTTCATTGTAACGTTTGGCCCTATCGTTTATCTGACCGTCTCCAGTCATAAAGGCTATGAAATGGCATTAGAGGAGGATTCATTTGAAATCTCCGGGATGTACGGAGATAAGTGGGATTATCGGGATATTCAGTCCGTACAATTATTGGAGGAGATGCCTGAAGTAACCTGGAAACAAAATGGTATCGGCCTCCCTACTCTTGCACAGGGACATTTCAAAGTGACTGGCTATGGCAGCAGCCTATTATTCATCCAAAAAGAGCATACGCCCATTCTATACATTGAGGTCAAAGATGAGCAGATATTTGTTAACAGCAAAGATTCCTCAGAAACTCAGATCTGGTATGAGGAGCTCAAAAAAGAAGCGGAAAAACAAACGAAGCCGCCGGCATAACATTCCGGTGGCTTTTAGTTGAAGATTTACTAAATACAATCCATAATTGGATAATCATAGTAATTATAGGAGGTGCTTCGAAAAGTGTCATATTTACTTCTGATCATAGGATTTGCCCTTTTAATAGCAGGGGCAAACTTCTTTGTGGATGGCGCTTCAAAAATTGCCGGGTTTCTCAAGATTTCTCCGCTGCTGGTCGGGCTGACAATCGTTGCGTTTGGAACAAGTTCGCCTGAAGCCACAGTCAGCATTCTGGCAGCGCTCGATGGCAATGCCGATGTGGCTATCGGGAATGTCGTCGGCAGTAATATTTTTAACATCACACTGGTTGTCGGCATTACCGCCATGATTTTTCCCCTGAAAGTGGAGAGCACCACCATCCGCAAGGAGATTCCATTCACTTTGCTTGCCACTGCCGCACTTATGATTTTCATTAGTGATACATATCTGGACTCAATCGGCAGCAATGTGGTTTCACGCAGTGATGGCCTTGTTTTGCTGCTGATTTTTGCTGTATTCATGTACTATTTATTTGAAGTGGCCCGGGAAAGCCGAAGCAGTACCCATGCTGATCCTATAAAAACAAGCGCTGGACAATGGACGAAGCAAAGCCTTTTGACGATTGCCGGATTGGCTGCCATTATTTTTGGCGGTGATTTGGTAGTCAGAAGCAGTACAGAGATTGCTTACTCTTTGGGAATGAGTGAAACATTGGTTGGCTTAACGATTGTTGCCATCGGAACCTCTCTGCCGGAACTGGTGACCTCTGTCGCCGCAGCCATAAAAAAAGAAAGTGAAATCGCTCTTGGAAATATTGTTGGGAGCAATATCTTTAACATCCTGTTTGTCCTCGGGGCTTCAGCCGCCATATCACCGCTCCCTGTGGACCCTAAGATATTCGTCGATATTACGATATTAATTTTAATCACATTTGTGCTCCTCATCTTCTCAAGAAGCCATTATGCTGTAGGAAAATATGAGGGCGGCTTTCTCGCAGCCTCTTACATTATGTATTTGATTTATATCATTATGAGGAATTAATGCCCGCGCCGGTCCAATTGGGCCGGCGTTTCTTTTAAGAGGAGGTTGTTTCTGAAAAATACTGCTGCTTCCCCGGCTTCAGCAGCTGCCGGCAGACATAAAGAGAAAGGATTAAATTCAGGACTGCTAAAATGACAATCGTATAACGGAGCGGAAACAGAGCTCCGAGAACACCGATTCCAAAGAGCAGGATAATCTGAGCAAAGCTTTGGATGACACCGATCACACTTGTCATTCTGCCCATAATTTCCACAGGCACATTATTCTGATAAAAGGTTTGGTATCCCGCACTTGAGAAAGCATTAAAAATGCCCAGTACAGTGAATCCCATGACCACCAGCATAAAGGAGTCTGCCAATGCATAAATCAGATAACCCGCTGCGGTCAAAAGCATGCCATAGCCCATGAGCTGTTTGATGCTAAGCATTCTTGAAACGATGGTGATAAAGAGAGCTCCCAGCGCAAAACCAATCCCGCTGATGCTGACAAGGAAACTATAATCCGCTTCTGTCAGCCCCACAACATCCTGGATAAACACAACTTCTTGGGAATCCATTGCGAGCGAGAACAAACCGAATGCCAGAAAACACCCGTAAACAGAAATGATAAAAACCTCTCTCCCGGCAAACATGATAACCTGCTTCCAATCATCCCGGAGCGTTTCATAGGCTGATGTTTGTACAGAAGGGGACTTTAAATCTTTATCCATATCTGGAAGCACCCAGATGATGACAGCTGAAAAGACAAAGGAAGCCGCATTTAAATAGATGGCAGTTTCGATGGTTCCAATCAGAAATAATCCGCCTGCGATGGCTGGCCCCACGATAAAAGCGCCTGAGGTAACAAAACTGTTGATGGAGTTGAACCTTTTTCTGCTTTCAATTGGAACCAGCTTGGCTATATACGTTGCGGAAGCCGGCATAAATAGAGCCTTCGCCATACTGATTAGAAAGAGGACTGCATAAATGAAGCCAATGCTTCCGAGAAATGGTATCAGAGCTACACCCATGGCTCTGGCCAAGTCCGTCCAAATCATAATGCTCTTTTTATTTTTCCGATCTATCAAGCCTCCGCTCCATGAATTGGTTAAAACGGAAGTGACTGGACCTATGATCCATAATCCTGCTACAGCAGCTGCTGATCCGGTCATGTCATAGACAATCGAATTAATAGCAATCAGGTAAATAAAATCTCCCAGTCTGGATATTCCAATCCCTGTCAGCAGAAAGGACGCCATTTTCCAATTAAATATTTTCATAGATCACCTTTATGTATTTATAATATTCTTAATTATCACTATATCATAAAAAAAGCCCTGGAGAAGAATCTCCAGAGCGCCTATTTCTCAGCCAGCTGCTGATTTTTTTTGGTAAGGAACCTGACTGCCAACACATCTTAACCCGGAAAAAAATCTTGCGGTGAAGATGATTGCGGCCAGAACGATAAAGATTCCGCTGACTGCGCCTACCTGGTCGGACAGCACCCATTGCGGCAGGTGTTCTGACCATCTTCTTGGTGCACTGATTCCGCCTGCATAAAGGAAAGAGCCCACAAGTCCCATAAAAAAAACAAAATAGAGAGCAATGGTGAACGTATCGATTCCCCTGTGCTCCTGATTGCCTTCGGTCTTATTAAAATAATACATAAACCCAATAATCATGGCGACTACACCCATTCCCATATACGTATGGAAATGGCCCGGAACCCATTTCGTATTATGCATTACATGATTGACAACAATGGTGGCATCAATGATGGCCGGAATGGCTCCTGCCACCCATCCGAACATGGAAAGGAAAAACAGGCTTGAGGCAAAGTCCCACTTC
Source organism: Cytobacillus firmus NBRC 15306 (assembly GCF_001591465.1). Classification (GTDB taxonomy): domain Bacteria; phylum Bacillota; class Bacilli; order Bacillales; family Cytobacillaceae; genus Cytobacillus; species Cytobacillus firmus. Next base: position 43,145 of record NZ_BCUY01000015.1, on the reverse strand, counting down.
ATCCGCGAGCGGTAGACAATCATAAGCGCACCGTAGGCCGTTACGACCATAACGGGCAAGCCGTTAGCATAGGAAAACACCTGCCCGATGATGAGCAGCCATTTTGGCACCGCGAAGTCCATCAGCAGATGGTGCGTATAAATCATTAAGGTGAAAAGTGTCGAGCAGTTCCAAGCAATTAGAAAAACTTTATTAGCTTTCCACGGCCTTTTTGTATATTCTGACAGGACCTCATAGACGGCAATAACAGCCATATAGATGGTGCAGTTGGCAAAGATATGGCCAAACGCATAGGTAAAATGCTTGGCAAGCAGCGGATCTATCGTAATGGCCGGATTGATAATATTCACCAATGATGCAGCCAGCACAGTGGCACCTGCCAGCAGTGCAGTCGAGTTGGTGATGATAACCATTGCCGTAGCCACGACAGCAGCAGGCGGCCCGTATCCTTTCTTCCCCCTGAAAATGATATCCCACCCGAGCGCCTTTCCGAGGCCTCCATAAACTGCTGTCAGCCTTGCAGCCAGATACATGTACAGAAGCAAAAAACCAATGCCGAGAATCAGCATGCCTGATAAGAAGAATACTGCCCCTGCCGCCCCATACATTTTGGCTGACTGAGCAGGAAGCGGATATAAAAATGTCCAGCCATCGGAAAAGTCAAAGACAAAAATGGCGATGAGAACCATCGAGACTCCGGTTAAAAAAAGGACAAAGTTTACAATGAGGATGGCAGGGTTCAGTTTTACGTATTTAGACAGGAAGTACCATAAGATGGCCGTTCCTCCCAATGCAGCGATGCCGACCATGCCTGTTCCGTGCGCAGTCATGATTTTATAAAACCACTGCGGCGTGATGCTGATCATTTCACCCTGATTCATCAGCATAATAACACCAAAGATCATCATAAGAATTAAGACAAGTGAAGTTACAGCCAGATGCCAGACCACTGTTTTCCTGGCTAATGGGTGAATCGCTTCATTCATCAGAAGCTCCCCCTTCCGGTTCGACAACAATTTCTTTAACCATTACATGATGTCCGGCTGAACAGTATTCAAGGCATAATATTTGATAAGTTCCAGGTTCTTTAAAAGTATAATAAACTGTATTCGTATATCCAGGCATTGCCTGAGTTTGTGCAACAAGCTCCATATTCTCATTGTATAAGCCAAAACCATGGGTAACATCCGAAGCCGTCACATCAAATTGGACCTTGTCCCCTGCTTTAAATGTTTCCTCACTCATCTCCCACGCATATTGTATTCCAGTTACCTTCACTACTATCCCTTCATTTAAGCCTTCCGCTTCGGCCTGATTGCTGTCGTACGGCAGCCTGCCAAGCGTCATGACAGTGGCAAAAGCCATAATGGCAATTAGCCCGAGAAAATAGAATTTCCTGATTTTATATCCTTTTTCCTGGATGGTGCTATACTCTCCGCTGCGCTTGGATTCTCCGTAGACAGACGCAAATGCCAGCGCCAGCAGGAACACAAAGAAAACAGTCGTATACATGGCGATTTGCTGATACATTCCTACCCCTCCAATAAAATTTTCAAATCCCCCCAAACTTTATTTTATGGAAGCTCATTATTTAATTCGGTGATATATGTCCTATTTGACGATTTTTTTAAAATTTTCCCGCAAAAAAAATGCCCTGGATCAGGACATTTCCTTTTCTATCGTGTACATCATCCAAAAACCGATATCTTCAAACCCGATGCGTTTATAGATGGTGCCGGCAGCCGGATTATCATAAAACAGACATAGTTCTTTATGCTCCGAAAGAAGCTGGCGGCAGAGCTTGACCATGCATTGGGTGGCATAGCCTTTCTTTTTGTAATTACGATCTGTTGCGACGCCGACGACCATGGCAGAAAGGGAATTTTCGGCTGCAGTTGAAGCGGTGCCGACCATTTTTCCCTCCTCCGTAATAAAAAAAGAACGGGATGAGCCATCCTTTAGACCCCTGCGTTTTCGTTCAACAGTAATGGCTGAATCGCTGAATTCAGGAATGCTGTTCAGAAGCTCCACCAGCTGTTCAGCATCTTCAGGGCCAGCCTGGCAAACTGCTGATGCATCAATACCTTCGTCCATTATTTCCACGCACTTTGCATAATAAGTTTCCCGTTTTCTTTTTATGCGATTTGAAAGATGAGGTTCAATTTTTGCAGTTACAGCTTTTAGGCCAGACATCATCCCAAGATTCGGATCCCCGAGCATGATTTCCGCAAACCCCCTGGCATCAAAATCTCCTGCTGCAAAGGGGATGTAATTTTCTTCATATTTTAATAATACTGCGATTAAATTTCCGCTTTCATCGAACTCTCCCCACACCTTTTGGAATTCCTGCTCATAGCCGTATGCTTCAATATCTCCAATAATAAACAGATTCTCAGCCGGCTGCTGCTTTAAAAAGCTGAAGCAAATTTCATCGTCTAGTTCAGTTAGCCTTCTGATCATTTTCCATTCCCCTTATTTGATTCAAGTTCCTTCCTATCAGATTTGCTGATATCGGCGTTAGATTCATCTCTCTTGCCCATACAGACAGCTGGCCGATATGATGGATTTCATGGGCAATGACATGATTCAGGATATCTCCCTTTTTATATTGCCTCTCCATCCATGGCGGTGTAACAAACTCATTATATGGAACCGGCCATTCCTCCTGAAAAAAACTTTCTAATTCCATGCGGTATTCTTCAGAAAGTGCCCTTACTTTTTCCAGTTCATCATAGTCGGAAAACAGGGGGTCTTTCACTTCCTTTCCCTGAATGGCACAAATCCAGCTGTATTCTACATCCACGATATGAAAAAGGGTTTCCAGAATGCCCCCAACTCCTCCAGTCCGATTGGTATTCAGCTCTTCGGCTGAGAGCTGGCGGCACCATTCAAACCACTCATCGCGCACTTGCCAGTTATAGCGAAATAATGTCAGCATATTCTCTTACCTCCTTGTCCAGATACCTATGGAATTTCGTCAGCATATGGTAATTTCCTGCAAATTTCTTTTTCCTCCGCATAATTACTTGCCATATATTTAATCCTAATGGAAGCGGTATTAGAAGAAAGGAGATTGTATGTGAAGCAGAACTTAATGGTTTTCTATATATCGGTGGGCATATTATTATTGCTTGTTTTATTCGGTGTTTTTGTCCCGGATTCGCTGGAGAGAGTGACAGCAAATGTACAGGCTTTTATCACCGATAAATTCGGCTGGTATTATTTAATTCTTGTATCATTTATCGTTATTGTTAATTTGTACTTTTTAATAAGTCCATTAGGCAGAATTAAGCTTGGGAAGCCGGATGACAAACCCGAATTTTCCCGCCCTACTTGGTTTGCGATGCTGTTTAGTGCGGGAATGGGGATCGGCCTGGTTTTCTGGGGTGCAGCTGAACCGATTTATCACTATGCAGTTGGGTCTCCAACTGGCGGAGAGGTAGGGACTGACCAGGCCATTAGGCATGCCATGAGATATACTTACTTCCATTGGGGAATCCATGCATGGGCGATTTATGGAATTGTGGCGCTTGTTTTGGCGTACTTTATTTTCCGCCACGGGGAACCTGGTTTGATCAGTGCCACTTTAAAGCCGATTTTAGGCGACCATACACAGAAAGCAACAGGGAAGATCATTGATATTCTTTCAGTGGTTGCGACTGTGATTGGTGTGGCAACGACACTTGGGTTTGGGGCTGTGCAGATTAACGGAGGGTTGTCTTATCTTTTTGGCATACCGGTTAGCATTACAGTCCAGTTCATTATTGTGGCTATTGTTACGGTTCTTTTCATGATATCCGCATGGTCTGGACTTGGCAAGGGCATCAAAATCTTGAGCAATGCCAATATGATTTTAGCAGTGATTCTATTTTTGCTCACTTTTTTCCTGGGACCTTCTTTGTTCATCTTAAACCTGTTCACCAATACACTTGGGTCTTATCTGCAGAATTTGCCTGGCATGAGCCTCAGAATTGCGCCGTTAGATCCAGAAGTCAGGGAATGGATTAATGCCTGGACGATTTTTTACTGGGCCTGGTGGATTGCCTGGGCACCCTTCGTAGGGATTTTTATCGCCCGTGTTTCAAAAGGGAGAACCATCCGGGAATTTGTTTTTGGGGTCCTCCTTGTGCCATCGCTAATAGGCTTCATATGGTTTGCAACTTTTGGCGGGACAGCAATGATGCAAGAGCATAACGGTGTTGCCAAAATTTCCGAATTGGCTACTGAGGAAGCTTTATTTGGTGTATTTTCCAACTTGCCGATGGGAACGATCCTTTCTGTTATCGCCATTCTGCTCATTTGTACATTCTTTATTACCTCTGCCGACTCCGGCACATATGTCTTAGGAATGATGACAACAAATGGCTCACACCATCCTGGCAATAAGATAAAAATGGTCTGGGGAATATTGCTTGCTGCCATCTCATTGGTTCTGCTTTATTCCGGCGGGCTTCAAGCACTGCAGAATACGATGATTGCAGCAGCTCTTCCTTTCTCCGTCATCATGGCATTAATGACCTTCAGTCTGATCAAGGCTCTGCAGAAAGAAGCGAAGGAGCTGGGGATTGGAAAAATCCCGAAGAAGAAAGTGTAAAATAAAACCTGCAGATATGGCGTCTGCAGGTTTTCCTGTTTATTTTACCGGGATCCAGATCTCTGAATAATAATCAGAATTGGAAGCATCACCTGCCGTATAGACTTCCAGCTCCGGTGCAGCAGCATGTTCATAGCCGCTGGATGGAAACCATTCTGAGAAGATTTTTTTCCAGGTGTTTTGCATGGCATGCGGCATGGCGCCATGTACTTCAAATACCGCCCATTTGGAGGCCGGGACTTCCAGGCACTCGAAGCTGTCAGGCTTTTCGCCTTTAAAGCTTGCCCCGATCCAATAATCCATGCTGTCAGGCTTCTTGCTGCGGTTATCGACACACACACCGAGAACTCCTTTAATCTCGCCATTATTCAGCATAAATAGCTTGTCAGCAGTCCCGTTGCTATTCACTTCATCCCACATTTTCGGGATGCCGGCCAGATTCTCTTCATTGCACAATGAGAACTCCCTTTTGATTCCTGCTACTTGGAAAGCTTCTTTTTTGACAATTGCATATTGCATTGGTTCTGCCCCTTTCAGACTCACCTGAATTACCAGGCGGTTATATGATTTCAGCTTTCCGGAGAAATTTCTTGCTTCAGTCGGGGTCATGCCATGCTGCCTGCGGAAAGCCTTAGTAAAAGCCTCGGGAGTGTCATAGCCGTATTTATAGGCAAGATCAATCACTTTGCGGTCTGTTCGGACCAGTTCCTGTGCTGCGAGGGTCAGTCTTCTTCCCCGTATATATTCGCCCACCGGCATATCCGTCAAAATGGCGAATGTACGCTGAAAATGAAATACGGAGGAGTTGGCTTCCTCCGCGGCTTTCCCGATGGAAAGATCCTCATCCAGCAAATGCTCCTCTATATAATCAATCGCCTTCTGCAGCGATACGATCCATGACATTACTGATCACTCCCTTGATTATATCCTACCTTTTTCTCTTTTTGTCTTCCTGTCATTTTTTGCTTTGTTTTGGCAGGTTTGTATTAAAGAATTCTTATTTTAGAAGGGGAATACCTGCATGTTGGGAAAATTTTATGCGGCTGCTGGCAGACCGGAGCAGAATTATGAAAATAGCGGCCAAAATGGGGGATTTACCGGCCTATTTTGCCGTTTCACCGGCCAAGTTTAGGAAAATACCGGCCAAAGTGGGGAATTTACCGGCCAAAATCACTTCATCATATTTATCGGTCAGTTTCCAACTATATCGGTCAGTCCTTTATCTATCAAGAAATCAGAAAAAAGCCAGCCTCCCCATAACGGGCAGCTGGCTTCGATGGCACCTTATATGGCACGTCCCCAGTGCCGGTGCATGGCAATGCTATTAATTAAATTTTCGCTTGCGGATGCATCGCCGGCTTTGATTTCGACGATTCCCATTTCCGATAGGGTTTGTGATTGCCCCAGCGTGTTCATTGCTTCTGGAGGCAGCAGTTCGGCTCCTTCGCCGCCAAACGCAATGGTTTTAAGATGCTTGTAGGCTTCGCTGACGAATTCCTTGGCCTGCGGCACCTTCTTCAGGGCTTCAGCACTTTCTTTTCCTCCTGCCACATAGATGCCGTCATACATTACTGAGTGAGAGGTCAGGAATGTTTTCACTGCTTCCAATTCTCCGCCGTCTCCTTTGATCATGCCCAGGTTTTTGCTGACAATCTCCGGCATGATTCCTGCACCTTTCAAAGCTTCCATTAAGCTTTTGACTTCAGAATAGTTGAATCCATTATCAGCGAGAATGGCGACTTTCCGGGTCTTAGGTGATTTAGCTGTGTTCATTTGGCTAAGAGCAGGCGAAGAGAGCGTCACTTTGGATTCATTCGCAGCATCCGGCACTTTTACGCCAACTCCGAGGGCAATTTGCTCGGCAAGGAAGCTATCCACATTGCTGAACATGTCTACAACCTGCTGCTTCACATCCTTGTTCATCACCTTGCCCACTTCAAAGCGGAACGCCTCGATCATATGCTGCTTTTCCACTTCAGACATGCTGTTCCAGAACATTTTCGCCTGGCTGTAATGGTCTTTGAAGCTGTCGCTGCGCTCGCGCACCTTGCGTCCTTCGACTTTTTCCTGGTAATGAACATAGCCGCCCTCTTCTGCTGTGGCAGGGCTTGGATCATTATTCTGCATCGAGTTTTTATGATAGGCAACCGGCCCTTTATTAATCGTCATGCGATGGTAGCCGTCATACTGATTATTGTGGAACGGGCAGACCGGACGATTGATCGGGATCTCATGGAAGTTCGGACCGCCAAGGCGGATCAGCTGGGTGTCGGTATAGGAAAATAAACGTCCCTGCAGCAGCGGGTCATTTGAAAAATCAATGCCAGGTACGACATGTCCCGGGTGGAACGCGGCCTGCTCTGTTTCAGCAAATACATTATCCTGGTTACGGTTCAGGGTCATTTTCCCGATGATCTTAACCGGGACCATTTCCTCCGGCCATAGCTTTGTTGCATCCAGAATATCAAAGTCAAAGGAGAATTCATCTTCCTCCTCAATCATCTGAACTCCAAGCTCAAATTCAGGGTAATTCCCCATTTCGATGGCTTCCCAAAGATCACGTCGGTGGAAATCCGGATCCTTTCCGGCAAGTTTTTGGGCTTCATCAAAAACCAGGGAATGTGTGCCCAGAACAGGCTTCCAGTGAAATTTCACAAAACGTGCCTTGCCCTGCTCGTTCACAAATCGGAACGTGTGAACACCAAAGCCCTCCATCATGCGGAAACTGCGCGGAATGGCACGGTCTGACATCGTCCACATGATCATATGGGCTGTTTCAGTATTGTTGGCGGCAAAATCCCAGAACGTATCATGGGCCGTTGAAGCCTGCGGCATTTCGTTATGCGGCTCCGGCTTGAATGAATGAACGAGATCCGGGAATTTGATGGCATCCTGAATGAAAAACACCGGAATATTATTGCCGACTAAGTCGTAGTTGCCTTCTTCGGTATAAAACTTCGTTGCAAAGCCGCGGGCATCACGTACAGAGTCTGCCGAGCCGCGGGAGCCTGCAACTGTGGAGAAGCGAACAAAGACCGGGGTTTTCACAGATGGATCCTGCAGAAACTTTGCCCGGGTATATTCTGCCATGGGTTCATACACCTGGAAGTAGCCATGTGCGCCAAACCCGCGGGCATGAACAACCCGCTCAGGGATACGCTCATGGTCAAAGTGCGTCATTTTTTCCCTGAAGTGAAAGTCCTCCATCAAGGTCGGGCCGCGGGAACCAGCTTTTAACGAATGTTCATCCTCCGAAACCTTGACTCCCTGGTTCGTTGTCAGCTTCTGGCCTGAGTTATCCACATGGAATTCCTCGAGCTGCCTGTCCTTACTGTGCTCATTTACAACTTTGTTTTGCGGATCTTGTTTCAAATGTTCATTCCTCCTTATATTTAAGAAGCAAATGCTTCTGGATTACGGTGTATGTATTTATAAATTGAAGTACCCTAAATTGAAGGAGCTAAACTGCAAAATAAAAAAAGGCAGCTGGAAACTGCTTTCTCATCAGGCTTGTGAGCTGATCTCAGCTTTTGGCTGATCCGCGTCTCTCAACAAGTGGATAAAGGTCCTTTTTTGCAGATGATACAGAATTAACACCAAAATACTTCCGCCGCTTGCAGCAACCAGAATCCAGACAGGCATCTTTTCAAGTAAGAAGCCAATGAAGACATGATGCTGTTTGAATTGCCCATTAGAACGGGAAAACCTTTAAAATTTTGTTTTTTTCTGACAATATTATATAAAAAAAGCAATTGAGTATTGTCATAAATAGTAAAACAATATAGAATTTTCTTATAACCTCACGAAGAGGCAGGTGAAACGATGGAAATTACAAAGCATCTTTTCTTTAATCTATCGCTCTTGATCGTTATCTTGTTTGTTGTGCTTGTATGGGCGGAAAAAAGTTCTAAATTCCGATTTTCCAAAGGCTGCTCTTTTGTATGGCTTTTGTTCATGATCTGGATATGCTTTCAGTTTTCCTTTCAGACAAGCCCGCATTATTTTTTTGATTTACGATTGATACCTGTCATCATCGGCGGTTTATATGCGGGGGTCGGCCTCGCATTGGCCGGGTCTGTGATTTTGATGAGAAGTTTTTATGGAGTAGAGCCTGGATTTTATTCTAATATTCTTTTATATTTGCCCTTGGGAATCTTTCTTTGGAAGCTCTATCCCTGGTTTTGGAAGCAGGTGCCCCGAAAAAGGATTCGCTTTTCGGTTATCATTACCCTGATTTTAAGTGTACTGACGGTCATGGTAATGGAAATATGCGCACCTTCACAAAATCGGTTCGATGCCTGGTTTGCCTATTTGATGATACCTCCATTGGGTGTCTTTATGATTACATATGTATTTGAGTTTGCTAAAAGAAATTTGGATATGCGGGAAAATCTCGTCCGGACCGAAAAACTTGAAGCTGTCGAGCAAATGGGTGCAGCCATCTCCCATGAAATCCGCAATCCCCTGACAGCCGCTATCGGATTTGTACAGCTTATGCAGGAGCAGCGGCTGCCACCGCGAAAAAGGGTGGAGTATTTGAGCATTGTGAAGGCTGAGCTGGAGTCAGCGGAGCAGGTCATCCAGAACTATTTAACTTTTTCTAAGCCATCCTTAGATAAGATTGAGGAAATCAATGTAAAAAAAGAACTCATGCAGGTAATGAATATATTAAAACCGACAGCCAACCAGAATTCCGTCGAGATCAATGCCCACTTTACCCTCCTCGGATCAATTAAGGGGGATCGGCAAAAATTCCACCAATGCTTCTTGAATGTAATTAAAAATTCAATCGAGGCTATGCCGCGCGGCGGTCAGTTATACATAGAAACGCACTACAACAGCAGCCAGATCACCATCGAAATTAAAGACACCGGCGTGGGCATGACTCCCGAACAGCTTCAGCGCCTGGGAGAACCCTACTATTCTACTAAAGGCTCCAAAGGAACCGGCCTTGGAATGATGGTCGTATTCAGTATTGTAAGAGCCATGGATGGCCATGTCCGGGTCAAAAGCGAAGTCGATAAAGGAACTGTTTTCAGCTTTACTTTTCCGAATTATAAGTCGGAAATACATAAGGATTAACAAAAAAACAGCAGGGGTTCCTGCTGTTTTTTTATAACTTATCATGATTCAATCTGCTCTGCCTTCAAATGCTTCGTGCAATTATACAGCTCACAGTTCCACTTGCTTTCTTTTATTAAAAGTTCAGTGATGGAGGTGTTTTTCGGCGGAGTGGAAAGGTCTGTCTGCGGAACCAGTTCTCTTAACAGATGGCGAATGAAGGAGCCGTGGCTAACGATCAAAACGTTTTCGCACGGATGCTTTTCTGTAATCTCCTGCAGGAAGCCAAGCCCTCTTTTTATAACACTTTCTTTCGGCTCAAAACCAAGGTCCATTTCACGCCAATTCTTGCCCCATTTCTCAAGACGCTCTGGTTCGGTCGTACCTTCAATTATCCCGCCGCCCACTTCCCTTATTCGGGGATCGAGGTGAAGGGGAATGGAGCCGTTTCTCTTCTGAATGGCCTCTGCCGTCTGCCTTGCCCTTAGGAGATTACTGGAGTAAATCACATCCCAGTTTTCGCCGCTAACCCGTTCCGCCAGGCGTTCTGCTTCAGCCAATCCTTCTTCATGGAGAGGAATATCCGAGCTTCCCTGTGCCCGGCCCTCCTTATTCCAGGCTGTAATCCCGTGTCTGATCAATCCGATTTTTGTCATATGTAAACACGTCCTTTCTTTTGACTTGATTGTTATTCTATTAAAATAGGCGTTCCCTCATCCAAATAAAAAGAGCGGTGCTTGCCGCTCCTGCAGTTAATCTACTTTTCTTATGCTTGTAAAAGGATACCAGACAAATTCACTGACGCCGATGATGCGCTCTTTCTCAATAAAGCCGAGCCCATTTCGGCTGTCCAGGCTGACAAGGCGGTTGTCCCCCATGACGTAATAGTGATCACTCGGGACCGTGAGAGGGCCGAAGTCACCGGTCAGTTTGCTGACAATCCCTTCTGCTGCTTCGCGATTTTCAGCAAGGTAATCTTCCTGCCACTGCTGGCCGTTAATATACAGCTGATCATTCTTCATTTCCAGTTCATCGCCGGGGAAGCCTATTAATCTTTTTACATAGTTCTTTTCATCGCCCCTGATGATGACAATATCGCCTCTGTTCAGTTCTTCAAATTTATTAACAAAGATTTTTTCCTCGTCATGAAGGGTCGGATCCATGGAGGCTCCTTCCACATAGTACGGTGAAAAAAGAAATACCCTGATGACCAATGCGATTCCAAAGGCTATCAGAAGGGATTTCAGCCAGCTCGCTATTTCATGCTTATTCATGTGCTCCACCAAAGCTTTCTGCACCCATATACCGGTCTTTGATTAAGGTGCGGTGATGAAGTTCATGTCCGGCAATAATATAGGCAATGGCCCTGGCGGTTACCCCGGTGCCGTTCGCATTCCCTCGCCTTAGCAGTGCCTCATCATCCAGGCTTTTCAGTAAAGCAATCGTATTTTGGCGAACCTGGGACAGCTGCGCTGAAAGCTCCCCAATGCTGAAGTGGTTGAATTTACCATTCTTTACATACTGGTTATCATCATAGCCCGGCAGCTTGGCCATCTCCCCTCTGCCAATGCAAAGCAGGCGGTAGCTCATGATGCGTTCAGTATCTGTGATATGGCCGATCACTTCCTTAATCGTCCATTTTTCCGGAGCATAGCGGAAATGTGCCTGGTCTTCATTCAGATCTTTTACCAGCATTATTGTTTCCTTCATTTGTTCATCGAGGATCTGCAGAAGATCCCCTTCCGGTATAGAGCTGACATATTTCTCATAATACGGCGCATATTCATCCGATTCAGGTTTTTTTAACATCTCGTTCCCTCCCTTTCTATTACCTTATTTTACTAAATTCTCATATAAAGAGCCAACTTCAGGTCCGAGAAAGCTCGCCCCTGATTGCTTTGATATACCGTTCGGCTGACCGCTGCACTGCAAGGTCTGCCTCTTTTTCTACCATTCTGTTAAACGCATTGTAAATCCGGTCAAATGACAGCGGTTTGATTTTGCCGGCCATCCGTTCAACCGTTTCGGCGGGAAGCGGAATGAGGTTCGGGTAGCTGTACATGAAGCTGACCCACTCCCTGTCCGCAACGACCTGAATGATGTCGCCGGTGAACATGACGCCTTTGCCCTCATTCCCATTTTCCCAATGAAGGACAGCACCGCCTTTAAAATGGCCGCCAAGGCGGTGGATGACCAGGCCATCAAGAAGCTTGAGACTTTCTCCGCTCCAGAAAATGATGTGATCACTTTCCCTAATCACCCACTCCCTATCGTCTTCATGGATGTAGATCGGCACATTGAATGCTTCCGCCCACTCAACTTGTGCTGAATAATAATGAGGATGGGACAGTGCGATCGCGCTAATTCCGCCCAGTTCTTTTATGGTTTCAATCGTGTACTCATCAAGGTAGGTAATGCAATCCCACATCAGATTAAAGCCATTATGCTGAATGAGATAGGCTGTCTGGCCGATGGCAAACTCCGGGGCTGTTTTCAAGCTGTAAAGATTCGATTCCTCCCGCTTTATTTCATTCGTATAATTTTGGCTTACAGTCATTTCATGTAAAGTAGTCCATTCCTGACCGCCGGGTCCCACGTACTGGCGCTCTTCCATGCAGATCGGGCAGCTTTCAGGCTGATGATCGCATGGAGGAAATTGCGTTCCGCACGTTTTGCATATATATTTTTCCATAGATATGGCCTCCGTTTCTCATACTGTTTATATTAACCATTTTAATACCGGAAACGTTCTGTTAAATCGCTGTTTCGGATGAAATCGGCTACAGCTTTAGTCTGAGAACTTATACTTTAAGCCTAAGGTAAAAACCTCAAAGCCCAGCTTTTCGTAGTAGCCCGCATTCTCTTCCTCGGCCAACAGCTGTAAATGCAGCCGGGCCTTCCTGCACTCTTCTGCAAGCCTTCGCACCATTTCCTTGCCGATCCCCCTGCTGCGATAATCTGGATCAACGATTAATCCGCAAAGATAAGCATTAATCACTCCGTCTGAAATAATGCGTCCTGTCCCGGCCGGGCACTCTCCATCATAGGCACTGATTACAAGCCAGCTCTGCTCCATCGCCTTATGCAATTTGTCTTTTGGCACCTTCAAAAAATCATTCCAGCCGTCATTTTCATATAACTGAAATAACTGATCCTGATTCGGTATGGCCAATTTATATTTGATCATAAAAATTCTCCTTAATAAGGGATTCTAATCCTATTCTGGTTCAAGGCGGAAAAATCCTCTTCATTTAAACGTTTATGCACCATTGATTCACAAGATTCTCCCTAATACAATGCAATGGCCGATACAAGTATCTGCTTTATGAAACTTTTTTGTCTGCCGCCCGTATTAAATACTAACGAACTTTTTTTAGGAGAGATTCTTATGGGGAATATTTTTATTTTTTCACTGATTGCCGGACTGGCGGTTGCTATCCTGCTGATTCCGTTCAGCTATAAACCGAAGGCAAAGGCAAAGGAAAAAGAAGGCAGGAAACTGGGGACCGGAATTATGGCCGGCACCGCCGCTGTATCTGTGCTGCTTGTTTTTGCCGTGTATTATTTCACCAATCTGGACCGGAACTTGACCAGCTTATGGCTGTTTGCGGTTATCGCTTCATTAATTGGAGCTGTTCTTGCGACAGGCAGGGAACGAATGATAAAAACAGGTGTGTTTGCCGTCAGTCTGATTGCAGGGATTTTCTTTCTGACAGCTTTTCTGTTTAATGCAGATGATAAATACGAGAGTGCCAAAATGAAGGAAAAAACGGAAATTGAGACATTTGATGAAAAAGAAACACCGGCGAGCGTGCCTCCTAAGTTTGCGCGCAATAAGATGAAAAAGGCTTTCGGGCAGGTTCCGAACACGAGTTATTATGAACTTGGCAGCCTTCAGATCCAGAAAGTCAATGGAGAGTATGTTTATATAGCGCCTGTAGAGTTTTCGGGCTTTTTCAAATGGTGGAATGGGGATAAGACACCAGGCTATTTTACAATTAGCGCGACTGATTCCTCAGCTAATCCAAAGTTTGTGAAAAGTGATATGGTGTACACACCATCCTCTTATTTTAATAAAAATTTAGAGCGCCATATTCGTATGCAGTATCCGCAGGCCATCTTTTACGGAGATGTGCAGCTGGAAGTGGATGACGGCGGAAAGCCGTTTTATATCCGTTCATATGGAGAATTCATTTCCGCCCGTAACGGCTTTGATGTTCAAGGGGTGGTCATGGTTGACCCGCTGAACGGACAGACGAAGTCTTATAAACTTGCGAATGTGCCGGCTTTTATTGATGGAGCAGTTTCACCTGAGACGGTCAGTCTGCAGAACAGCTATTTCGGAAATTATGTCCATGGCTTCTGGAACAGCAAATTTGGAAAGTCCGATGTAAGGCTTCCATCGGATGAAGGAACGGAAGCCAATGTGAGTCCGATTTTTGATGAGAATGGCGACATGTATTACTTCACAGATTTTACGAGTCCAAAAGAAGGCGTTGATTCAATGCTGGGCTATTCTCTGACAAATTCAAGGACGGGTGAAGCGACCTTCTTTACTGGCAATCTAGAGGAATCATATATGGATTCACAGGGTGCCCTCCAGATTATTGAGAAAAAATTCATTGAGAAGAAGTGGAGCGGCGAAATGCCTGTTCTGTATAACTTCTACGGGGAAGCGAGCTGGCTGACACCTGTTCTTGATGCTAACGGATTCCTGCAGAACTACTTTATTGTATCAGCTGCCAACCCGGAAATATCCGCTTATGGAACGACGCCAAATGAAGCATTGCGTTTGTATAAAACCGCTCTGCAGCGGGGCGGCGGCAGGGTAGACGGAAGCTCGAAAGCAGAGGAAAAACAGATAAGCGGCACTGTGGTGCGGGTGTACAAGGAGAAATCCGGTGATTTCACGGTCGTATCATTCCTTCTGGACAACCGCCAGAGCTATGTGGTTTCATCTGAAACCGTGCCGATGGCCATTTATCTGCAGGAAGGCGATCAGGTGGACGTGAACTTTCTGGATACAGGTGAGGCCTTCCTTCCAGTGAAGGAAATGAGTATTAAAGGATTGGAATAGAAGCAAAAACACGATGAAGACATCCTTCATCGTGTTTTTATTAACCTGCTATTATGTTCGCTGATTTAATGGCACTGGATAGCGTGGATTTGATGCTGACGTGATCAAATGACAAACCGAGCTGTACTGCGGTCTGGGCAATTTCCGGTCTTAAGCCGGAGATTGTGGTCTTTACGCCGATCAGGCTTAGCGCTTCAATCAGCTGGAATAGCTGATGGGCTACCATGGTATCAATCATGACTACGCCTGAAAGGTCAAGGAACAGCTGGTTGACGCCTAATTTATTGCATTGCTGAAGTGTATTTTCAAGCATGATTTTCGCTCGTGCTGTATCAATATCCCCGACAAGAGGCAGAAGTGCGATATCTTCTGTCAAAGAAATGACCGGGGAACTGAGTTCAAGGATTAAAGCCTGCTGAGCCTGCAGCCTCTTCTGGGAATGGTTATTATATTCTTCCGTGAACCAGGTAACCACTTCCCCAATGGTTCTGATAATCATCCTGCGCCATAAGGCAATTTGTTTTTCATCATATTTGCCCTCGCCGGTTTCAACGAACTGCTCAAGCAGGTTCAAATACTGTTCCTGGGTATTGAAGAACTCCTGCAGAATCATCTCAAGAGGCGTGCGGAGATGTTCATCATCCTGCGCCACTTTGACAATCCAGCTTTCCAAATCATGAAAGAACGCTTCTTCTTCTTTATGGAAGACTTCGGAGAACTGCTTGTGAAATTCATAATTTTGCTTTTTGACTTTTTCAATTACAGCGGGGTCTTCCGATGTATAAATGCCGCCGCTTTCTTCTTTGTTCACATTTTTATACCATTCTTCTGTTAAATCCCAGGTTTTCTCAAGGAAAAATTGATAAAGATCATGATTACGATGCATGCCCGTCTCCCCTAACCGAACTGTTATTTCATATTTTTATTTTAACCGAAGAGAAATAAAGTGTCATTTTTAAGCTCCTACCTATTTTTGGCCAATTCCCTGCTGTTTGCATACTGATAGTCTGCCCCCTGCCTTGGAAGCATTATGCTTAAGGCTGATGCGAATACCAGAAGAATGATGGATGCTATGAAAGAACTGTCATAGCTGCCTGTCAGATCAAATAATACACCAGGGACGAAGGAACCAATAGCAGAACCCAGCTGATGGCTCAAATAGATCCAGCCGATTACCCCTCCGGCGGACAGATGCCTGAAATATTCCGCAGCCAGTTTCATGGTTGGTGCGACGGTGGCAAAATTGACAATCCCAAAGCTGATGGCAAACAGAATGAGCAGATGGGACTGAGTGACGAAAAAGCCAAACAAGGAAGCATCATTTACGATGATGAGCAGAAACACAATGGTTAACGCCCGCACTCCATAGAGAAAGGCAAGGATTTTCCTGCAATTCCACTTATCTGCGAGGAGCCCCGAAACGACAGTTCCAAGAATATTAAAGCCCGCCAGCAGGCTGACAGCGGCTCCAGTGACGCCAGGCGTAAAGCCGCAATATTGGGCAAAGGGAATAAGATGCGTATCCATCAGGCCAGTAGTGGTGACGCCGCACACGAAAAATGGGAGCATGAGAAACAGGAATTCTTTCCGCTTTAAGAGCTTGAATATGGATAGCGTTCCTTTTGATGCTTCCTTTTTTCCCTGCTTCCCCTTCTCACTTTCACTCACTTTCGCTCCATAAGCATCGATGTGCAGATCAGCCGGGTTCGAACGGATGAAGAGCAGAAGAAGAGGGAAAATGAGTACAATCAAAAAACAGCCGAGCAAAAGAACGGTTGTCTTCCAGCCCAGCTGGTCAATTAGGAATAACGACAGCGGGACGAGAATAAGCTGTCCTGCGGCTGTGCCTGCAGACATCAGGCCCATGGCCATACCCTTTTTATCGGCAAACCAGTTCGCCACTGCCATCGTTCCCGCTACATTGGATGCACCGCCAAAGCCTACAGAGGCGATCACGCCGTAGATAATCATCAGCTGGACAGGATTGGTGGTAAAATAGGTGAGAAGTGTTGAAAAGCCAATAACCAGTATACTGAATGACAAAATATAACGGATGCCGTATTTATCAATCAGCCGGCCGACATACGGCTGTGAAATGGCAAAAACAATATAGCTGACAAAGGCAATAAAGGATATAACACTGCGATTCGCGGAAAACTCATGCTCCCATGGCGCCATAAAGGCACCGAACGACAATCGCACACCCTGCGCAGCAAGCAGAGCCAAAAACGTCAGCACTAAAATTACCCACGCATAATGAACCTTTAAGCGCTTCACGATGTGAACCTTCTTTCCGGTGACAGGCACCTATACCAGTTGGGCCAAGTGGTATAGGTGCCTGTCACTTTTTTAAAAATAATCATACCATATATTTTTTATAACTTTCTAAATTTTGTTTGCATTTCGCGTTTATTCAACAATTTGCTTTTCAATCAAACGTTTGATTGAAATGACAAGAAAGCACTCCCATTTCTGATTTTTCCCCGGGAAATAGCTGCAGGAATTGTCGTCTTCTAAGCGGGGTTTTCGACAATAAATGAGGAAAGGCCATCCCCCTTATCGGAATGGCCTTCCATTTATACTGCCTGTTTTTGCTGTTCCTGCTTCATTAACTTCATTTCACTGATGGCTCTCTTCGCCTTATTTTCATCAAATTCATTTTCACTCTTAGCTACAACCATGGTGGCGATTCCGTTTCCGATCAGGTTCACGATCGCTCTTCCTTCACTCATGAAGCGGTCTACACCAAGAAGAAGCGCCAATCCTTCGAGAGGAATAACCTGCAGGGCTGCAAGCGTAGAGGCCAATACGATAAATCCGCTGCCTGTTACACCCGCTGCTCCCTTTGAAGTAAGCATTAATACTAGCAGAATCGTAATCTGCTGGCCGATTGTCAGATCCACACCGAACACCTGGGCAAGGAAGACAACAGCCATGGAAAGGTAAATCGATGTACCATCCAGGTTAAAGGAGTACCCTGTTGGAATAACAAGACCCACAACCGATTTGGAGCAGCCGATGCGCTCCATTTTATCCATCATTCTCGGAAGCACTGATTCTGATGAACTTGTGCCTAATACGATTAGAATTTCATCTTTGATGAACTTCAGATAATTCCATAAGCTGAATCCGTACATTTTGCAGATAATATTTAAAACAACAAAGATAAATAAGAACATCGTCACGTACACGGAAATCATCAGTTTGCCAAGCGGAACAAGTGATGCCAGTCCGAAATGCCCGATTGTATAGGCCATGGCTCCAAATGCTCCGAGTGGGGCTGCCTTCATGACATAGCCGATAATTTTAAAGAAGACTAGTGAAAGCTTATCCAAAAATTCAATGACGATTTTGCCCTTTTCACCAAGAGCGGCCAGACCGACACCAAATAGAACAGAAAAGAATAATACCTGCAGAATATCTCCTTTTGCAAAGGCATCCACCATGTTGGAAGGGACGATATGTGTCACAAATTCGATCCAGTTAATGCCCTCACCGCCATTGGATGTATACTGTGAAACATCTCCTTTTTCCAATTCATTAAAGTTCAGGCCTGCACCTGGTTTAATTACATTAACGACGATCAGACCGATCATTAAAGCTAGTGTAGTAACAACCTCGAAATAGATGAACGCTTTACCCCCAACCTTGCCGACTTTTTTCATATCACCCATTTTCGCGATTCCAAGGACGATGGTCAGGAAAATAATCGGGGCGATGACCATTTTGACTGCGTTGATGAAGGTATCGCCGACCGGTTTCATCTCTTTTCCGACTTCCGGCCAAATCAGCCCGACCATGACACCGATAAAAATAGCCGTTAACACCTGAAAGGTTAAATTCTTATAAATCCGCTGCTTCTTCACTTTTATCTCAGCTCCTTTTTTCTAACTATTCATTCTATTAGAAATGATAGCGTTTTCAGATAAAAGGTAGAAGTTTATGGTCATAACGGATGTTTTGTTCATTTTGGTCTCAGGGAAAAAAGCTAAACGATGACATACCGATTAACAGGCCTGCCCACTCCCCCGTACTGCACATCCAGCCGGATCGCACCGCTTTTTTCAAGATAATCAAGATAACGGCGGGCGGTGACTCTGGCAATGCCGATGCCGTTCGCGACTTCTTCGGCAGAGCGGGGTTCAGTCTGCTGTTTCATAAAAGCGGTAATTTCATTTAAGGTGAATTCATTCAGCCCTTTCGGCAATACGTTTTCTACCTTCTTCGCCTGCTTGGCATAAATCAGAGCATCGAGCTGCTCCTGTGACAGGGTGCCCGATTCCTTCAGGCTCTCCCTGTAATGGCGGTATTTTTCGAGAGCCTGCTGGATCCTGTTCAGCTTAAATGGCTTGATAATATAATCCCTGGCGCCGTTTTGAAGCATCAGCTTAATGGTTTCCTTATCCTTTGCAGCGGAAACAACGATGACATCAGAATCGAGGTGCTGCTTTCTGAATTCCTGCAGGGTTTGAATGCCATCTTTTTTCGGCATAAAAATATCCAGAATCACCAGGTCAGGCTTCAGCTTTTTCGCAAGGCTGATGCCATCCTCCCCATTTCCGGCTGCCGCTATGATTTTAAATCCTTCCACACTTGCAATAAATTCTTTATTCACTTCCTGGACCATTGGGTCATCTTCAATCAGCAGCACACTGATTTCTTCATTAACCGCCATATGATTCTCCCTCCGCTTCCATCGGAAAAGTGATCGTAAAAGAAGTTCCTTCATCCCTGCCAGTTGAAACCTCGATCGCTCCTCCGCCTTTTTCCGTAATTTGTTTGACAAGGTAAAGCCCGTAGCCAGTCCCGCCTGACTTATTGGCGGTAAATCCTTTTTCATACAGTTTCGGCAATATCGCTTCCTCTATCCCGCTGCCGTTATCTTCCACCAGTACCGCATAAATCTCCTCGGTCTGTTCAATGCTGATATCAATTTTTCGATCATCACGTTCACTATGCTCAAAAGCCCCGAAAGCATTCTCAATCAGATTGCCCAGCAGCAAAACAAAGTCATGGTGATCCAGGCGGTTTGGAAACTCATCCAGATTGCTGTTTGGGTCGATGACCACCGTGATGCCCAATTCCTTTCCGCGCCGCACTTTGCTTAATAATAAGCCTGCAATGGCATCGTTCCTGATTTTATCGCTGAGGAAATTCGAGAGATTTTCCTGCTCTTCAGACGCATCGAACGTCAGCTGGAGTGCTTTGTCTGCTTTCCCGAGCTGGATCAATCCGGCAATGGTGTGAAGCTTGTTCATGTGTTCATGGTTTTGCACCCTGAGCGCCTCAACAAAGCTTTTTACGCCTGTCAGCTCTTCGGCCAGCTTCGTAACTTCCGTGCGGTCCTGGAAGATGGCCACAGCTCCGATCTTTTCATTTTCTTTCCGGATGGGAATTCTGGTGCTCAGGATGACCTTTCCGCTTACAATGATTTGTTCGTTATAGACAGCTCGATTACTTTCTACAATTTCCGGAAGCCTTGTGTCCTTTAGCACATCCCTAATCTTTTTACCTGCGACTTTGCCTGATACATTAAAAATTTTCTTTGCCTTTTCATTGAAAATCGTAATGTTTTCCTGGTTATCGATTGCAATGACGCCTTCATTGATCGAGTGGAAAGTGGCTGTCCTTTCCTCCAGCATCCGTTTGATTTCATGGGGCTCCAGCTGGAACATCTGCTTTTTTATATGATTGGCGAGCATTAAAGAACCGATCAGTCCAAATATGAGCGTCAAAAGCACAATGATGCTGATCTCATCTGCCAGATCTGTAATAATCTCCGTAATCGAAGGGATCTTATTGCCGACAACAACCACACCGATTTGATTGAGGCTTTCATCCTTGATCGGTATGAATGCTCGTATAAAGGTGCCGACGTCTCCCTCAGCCTTGGAAAAATAAATATGCTCAGCAAAAGCAGGTTTCTCATCCTCACCTGATGAAGGCCTGCCGATCAGGTCCCGAACCGGATGGGAATAGCGGATACGCTCCATATTCATGATCACGATATAGTCGGTTTCATTGATAATCCGGATTTCCTCTGCAACTTTGTTAACCGTCTTCCAGCCCTGCGGCTGCAGGATACCTTTTTTCACATCTGACAGCTCTGCCACCGTTCTCGCTGTATTCATCGACCGTATCCTCAGTTCTTTTTCTTCCTGCTCCTGGATGTTTGCAATCACGACCATTCCGCCAATCAATAGGGAAAAAATTACGACGGCATAAGACAGGATGGTAATCTTCCAGCGGATGGGCATCTGATTCACAAGGGGTCCCTCCCTTCTGTCTTTACGGATAGAATTCTTGTAAGTATGATAACATTATTAGTTTTAAAAAGGAGGATTCAAATGAAAAGCGCCGCAGGCTATATTCTCCTTGCAGGCATGTTTTTGCTGCTGGCAGCCTTCTTTGGCTATCAAAGCTTTTTTCCAAGAGAAGAGATTCCCTACGATGATGACCAGGAAGGGCTCAAGGATCAAATTGTCTTTAAGTTCAGCCATGTGGTGGCTGAAAATACGCCGAAGGGCCTTGCCGCCCAAAAGTTTGCAGATCTTGTCGCAGAAAAATCGGATGGCCATATTAAAATAGAAGTGTTTCCAAACGGCAGCCTTTATTCTGATATTGAAGAAATTAATGCGCTTAAGGAAGGGCAGGTTCACTTTATTGCCCCTTCCACCTCCAAGCTGGGCATGCTTTCCCCGCAATGGGGCGTGCTGGACTTGCCTTTCGCTTTCCCTTCGCGTGAAGCGGCTCTGGAAGGCCTGAATGGGGATATCGGTGAGCGGCTGCTGGATTCTCTTCAGGGGGACGGCATTAAAGGGCTCGCCCACTGGCCGAATGGCTTTAAGCAGATCACCTCTAATAAGGGGCCCATTCAAAAACCGGAGGATCTGAAAGGGCAATCTTTCCGTATCATGCAAAGTAATGTGATATCGGCCCAATTCAGCCGCCTGAACGCAAAGGCTATTCAGGATTCCTTCAATTCCACTTACAAGCTGCTGGAGGAAGGCGATGTGGATGGTGAAGAAAACACGATTTCCAACATCTACTCAAAGAAATTTTATAACCTGCAAAAGCATATGACAATCAGCAATCATGGCTATCTTGGATATGCAGTGATGATGAGCAGGAAGGTCTGGAATGAGCAGAGTGAGGAAACAAAGAAGATTCTGCTCGAGGCAATGGAAGAAACAACTGAATGGAACAGCCGGATGGCTTTTGACATGAACGAAGAACTGCTTGAAACTATCAGGCAGAAATCCTCCATTCAGATTCATGAGCTCACACCGGAAGAAAAACAGGAATGGCAGGCTGTGCTGGATCCGGTCTATGAGGACTTTTCACAGGAAATCGGGAAGAATCTGGTGGAAGAGATGAAGGAACTGCGGGCTAAATATGAATAAAAAGGTGACAGGCACCTATACCAGTTGGCCGAAGTGGTATAGGTGCCTGTCACCCGTTGTTACAGCTTCTGTATGAATGCTACTTTAAGGTAGTCTCCTTCTTTGAATTCTTTAATGGTGCGGAAGTCTTCAGGAAGGGTGAATTCCTCAAGGATTTTGTAGCGTTCCCCTGTTTGGGCAAACGCTTTTTTGATAAAGTCTTTGAACTTTTTCATGTTGAATGTGCTGCAGTTTGATGATGCCACAATGATTCCGTTCTTTTCTGTGATCTGAATGGCCTGAGCGAGCAGCTCCGGATAATCTTTTCTGGCGCTGAATGTATGCTTTTTGGAACGGGCAAAGCTTGGAGGATCCAGGATGACCATATCAAATGTCAGCTGCTTCCGCACGGCGTATTTGAAGTAGTTGA
Organism: Cytobacillus firmus NBRC 15306; assembly: GCF_001591465.1. GTDB lineage: Bacteria > Bacillota > Bacilli > Bacillales > Cytobacillaceae > Cytobacillus > Cytobacillus firmus. Next base: position 20,601 of record NZ_BCUY01000015.1, on the reverse strand, counting down.
ACACATCTTCTACAATGATATCCTGTGCCTCAAAATCAATGCCGTTGACGCTGAACATTTCAATGGTTTTGCTTTTGCTGCGGTTGGCAAGATCGACACTGGTTGTTTTCTCTGCTCCCCCTAATGCGGCAGCTGCTGAGAAAGCGCCTGTATAAGAGAACGTATTCAGGACCGTTTTTCCTTCCGCATATTTATCCCTGATTGTCTTCCGGACATGCCTCTGGTCAAGGAATACACCAACCATGGCGCCATCATTCAGATAAATGGGAAAGCTGATGCCATTTTCCTTCACCATCAGCGGAAAAGAGGCACGTTCTCCTGCTGCAAAATCATCATCCTCTATATAGGTGCCTTTTACAGCAAACCGTTTCTTTTCATACAATCCTTTTACATCAGTACTGTTCATGAATGCCTGAATCACCGTATCCCTGAACGTATAAATGCCTTCGCTGTACCAGCTGATCACATAAAAGCCATCATAATTATCAATCGTGATGCCTCCGATTCCGTCTCCTTCTCCATTAAAAACCCGAAAGGCGGTTGTATCGGGATCACGGAAAAGAGCTTCCCGTCTCCTTAACGCTTCCTGGAACTTCTTCGCAAAGAATGCTTCATCAAAGGTTTCCTGAGGATTTCGCGACAGTAACCAGCCCCTGCCTTTATTCTGCTTTCCATAATATCCTTTGCCGATGAACCGCCCGCTTTCATCAGTCAGCTCAATGACCGCACCCTCTTCGATTCCCTTCGGAATACGCTGCACCGACTCCTCCGTCACAAGCGGATAGCCATCCCTAAAACTATTCTTATATTTAGAAGCCGCAATTAATTTGATAGCATTACTCATAAATTCACCCAATCATTTTGTTAGTATAGCTATCATTGTAACATTAAAAGTGACAGGTACCTATACCACTTGGATGAAGTGGTATAGGTGCCTGTCACCATCTGTTTTAGCAGAAACTCCACTGAGCAGCAGCAGCTGCCGATGTTTCTTTTAGCATGGTTCCATTTTTGGCAAAGTCTGTGTGCCAGGAGAGGGCCTTTTCCAATACGTGCGGTGTCTGGCCGCCTCTTGTGAGGGCTTCTAGGTAATATTCGCGAAGCTGGTCACGGTAAAGCGGGTGTGCGCAATTCTCGATGATCAACTCCACGCGTTGCCTTGGAGCCAGCCCGCGCAGATCCGCATAGCCCTGTTCTGTCACAATGACATCGACATCATGCTCGGTGTGGTCGACATGGGAGACGAATGGGACGATGCTTGAAATCTTGCCGTCTTTGGCAATGGATTTCGTCACGAAGATTGCCAGGCGCGCATTTCTGGCAAAATCACCGGATCCGCCGATCCCGTTCATCATTTTCGTTCCAAGGACATGTGTGGAGTTTACGTTTCCATAGATATCAAGCTCCAAGGCTGTATTGATTGAAATCAAGCCGAGGCGGCGGGTGATTTCAGGGTGGTTGGAAATCTCCTGCGGACGCATGATTAAACGGTCCCTGTACCGGTCAAAGTTCGTGAAAACCTCTTTCATTTTGTCATCCGATAGAGTGATAGAACAGCAGGACGCAAAGTTCACCTTTCCGGCATCCATCAAATCAAATACCGCATCCTGCAGTACTTCTGAATAGACTTCCAGATTCTCAAACTCAGAATCAAGCATTCCATGAAGCACAGCATTCGCCACCGAACCAATGCCCGACTGCAGCGGTGCAAGGCTATTTGTCAGCCTGCCTGCTGCAATTTCCCCGCGTAGAAACTGAAGCAAATGCTGTGCCATGATGGCGGTTTCTTCATCCGGCGGCACGATCGTGGAAGGGGAGTCCTGCTGGTTCGTGAATACGATCCCCCTCACCTTATCCAAATCCACTTTAATTCCCGAAGCACCAATACGGTCGTCGACTTTCGTCAGCGGAATCGGATTCCTCTCCCCCTGCCTGCCAGGTTCGTATAAATCATGCAGCCCTTCCAGCTGTGTCGATTGGGCCAAATTGATTTCAACAATGATATATCTGGCATTTTCCGCGAAAGACAGCGAGTTTCCGATAGAAGTAGACGGAATGATCAGCCCATCCTCCGAGATAGAAACCGCTTCCAAAATAGCGAAATCAATAGGATCCATTACACTGGCGCGCACAAGCTCTGCCGTGTGGGACAAATGCTGATCGACAAACAGGAAATCCCCCTGGTTAATCCCTTTTCTCATGGTCGGATCGGCCTGAAATGGCAGCCTTTTTCCTAAAATTCCCGCTTCAGCAAAAAGCTTATCCACATCAGATCCCAAAGAAGCCCCCGTATAGACATTCACTTTAAAGCTCTCATGCTGGGCACGACCGGCCAGCGCGAATGGCACCGCTTTCACGTCACCCGCACGTGTAAAGCCGCTTAGCCCCAGAGTCATGCCATCCTGTATCCAGGATGCTGCTTCTTCCGGTGTAACTACCCGGTCATGCAGGCGGCTGTCGCGAATCCGTTCTAAACGTTTCTCCATGATGCTCATCCCCTCTCAAGATATATGTAATCATTCTACCCGGATAAAGAGGGTGCCAGGAATTTTCCGGTTATCTTACGGAAAATTCCGATAAAACAGCAAATTTCACAGCTGAAACAGAAAGAATTTTCTAAAAACCGAGCAATTTCCTGAAATAGCTGGAATAGGACTGGCTGACAGGCACCCGGTCCCCGTTTTTCATGACAAGGAGAAAGGTGGAATGGGTATCAGGAAAGATTTCTTTGATATGATTGACATTTACAATGAATGAGCGGTGGCAGCGGATAAAACTGTCCTTCGGCAGCGAATACTCAAAATCCTGAAGCGAGTATTTATGGGTGCCTGAATTGCTGCCAGTATGTACATAGGTTTTCTTATCCTTTGCCTCAAGGTAGACAACATCGGAAAAAGAAATCGGAATCCAGCCATCATTCGTTTTCATCGTTACAACCGATTTTCCGTCCGTCAAAGCCGGGAAAATCGCGGTTACACAGCCTTCAAGCTTTCCGCCATGCAAAAATGGCACGGCCATGCCGTGATACGGAACACCAAATACATCGCGGTCAATAAACTCCGACACTCTTTGCTGTGCCCCTAAAGCCTTATAGGCGATGGTCCCTTCCTTTACCATGTCCCCCGGCCTGATTTTCAAATCGATGCGCTTGCTCGGCCGGTAATAGATATATTCACTCGTATTGGAAACCGCTATGGAAATCTCATCGGAAAACAGCTCTCCAATTACATCCAGCAGCGATACAACTGTAATACTTTCCACGTTCTTTTCAGCACCTTTCATGATGATGGCTTTTTCTTATTTTACAAGTTTTCGTAGGGGGATTCACTTAATTTCTTATCATTGCCGAAAAGGCACCGGCATAGAATAGAGAAGGTTAGGGGTAAAGGAGGATGCTCGTATGCTGATTCGCCATCAAATGGTTGAGAAAAAAGATGTTCGGTTTTGTGATGAAACCTTTAATTTGGAACAGGCGCTGCAGTTTTTAAATGAAACTGGCTACCGCTGTGTCCCTATTCTGGATGCCGCACATATAAAATTTGCCGGCAATATTTATAAGGTTGATATTTTAGAATATAAAGAGAATCATTCACTGGATGAACCGATTACAGTTCTGGCTAAAGACCAGCAGACCATAATTGATGAGGATGACTCGTTCATGAAAGCCTTTTTCACTCTGAAGAGATATCCTTATCTGCCGGTTGAAAATGATCAGGGGCAGTTTGTCGGATTGCTGACACATGCGGCCGTACTGGAACTGCTGGAAGAAGCATGGGGACTGAACCGCGGAAGCTATACGCTGACTGTGGGAAGCTATGGCACACAGGGAACATTGAAAAAGATAAGCAGTATTATCAGTAAATATAGCGATATCCAGGGAGTCATCTCATTGGATTCATCCAACTTCCATGTCAGCCTGATCCGCCGGATCCTTTTTACATTGCCAAAGGATACGACAGAAGAAACTTTAAATAAAATCAAGAAAGAACTGGACGCAAATGGCTTCCGTGTGATCGGAGTCGAGTGTCATAATGGAGAATGCTGATAGATGAAAAGCCGTTCCTTGATGGAAACGGCTTTTTTTACCTGTGATTTCTATGAAAGAATTCCTGGTACCCGTAAATAATCCATGCGTAAGAGGTGAAGAACAGGAAAATATGAATGGGCTTGAATTTTACAAGCTTGTATAAGTTAAACCTTTGATACAAGTAATTTAGCGGGTATGCAAATGTCAGATCCATGATTGCATTTACTGCCAGGTACTTCTTGAAACTGCCGAAGGTGAAATGGAAGATCCAAAGAGTCCCGATAAAAAATGGACCCAGTATAAAGGTTAGATCATTAAGCAGTTTCTTGAAGTGCCCCCCTTCCACAGTCCACCATTTAAAGGGGATGGCCAGTGTGCTTAAAATTAACACTAAAATACCTGCAAAAACAGAAACGGTTGAAAATTTATTGAATGACTTTTTAGGCAGAAAAAATATGGTCAGCCAAGGAATGACCAAGTGAAGCAGCCTGATCGCTGTAGTTGCTTTCATGTAAAAATCCCCTTTCTTCCATATTATGGTTCAGGGGATTTTGAATTATTCTCCAATAACTTAAACGGCTGATTCCATTTTAAACATTCCGTCCATCTTCCTGACTATTTCTTTTCCAATCTCTATGGACGCCGTCGCGGCTGGAGATGGTGCATTTAAAACATGAATGGAGCGCTTGCTCGGCACAATGAAAAAGTCATCGACTAATGAGCCATCGTCCTTCAGGGCCTGCGCTCTGACACCGGCAGGCCCGGGAACAATATCATCCTTCTGGATGTCAGGCATAAGCTTCTGGACATTTTTCATGAAAAGCTCTTTGGATGCTGAGCGGATCATTTCTTCCACTCCCTCTTTCATATATTTCTTTGCGAGCTTCCAGAAGCCTTTATAAGCCATAACCTCCATAAGGTCTGCCACATTCAGATCCGTCTTTTTATAGCCTTCCCGCTTAAAGCTTAGAACAGCATTTGGGCCAACATCAATGGCTCCATTAATCATGCGGGTAAAATGGACACCAAGGAAAGGGAAGTTTGGATTTGGCACAGGATAGATCAGATTTTTGACGAGGCTGCTTTTCTCCGGTTTGAGCATATAATACTCGCCCCTGAATGGCACTATCTTGACATCCGTTTTCAATCCGGCAAGCTTGGCAATCCGGTCGGACTGCAGGCCGCCGCAGTTTACATAGTAAGCCCCCCTTACCTCTCCCCTGCTGGTCTGAACGATAACTTCCTGATTATTTTCATCAATCGCCTGAACTTTATGATTCAGCAGGATGTCCCCGCCTCTTGCTGTAATGATCTCCGCCATTTTTTCCGAAACCTGCTTATAGTTGACAATGCCGGCCATTGGCACATGGATGGCCTTTTTTCCGTTCACATGGGGCTCGATTTCGTGCAGCTCCGACTGGTCAATCATGCGTATTCCAAGGCCGTTGTCCAGCCCGCGCTGATATAAATCGTCCAAAAGCGGCAGCTCGAAATCTTCGCTCGCGACAATGACTTTCCCGCAGATATCCACTTCAAGCCCATGCTTCCGGCAAAATTCTGTCATGGACTCACTGCCTTTTTTGGCAAGCCTGGCTTTATAGCTGCCAGGCTTATAATAGATTCCGGAATGGATGACTCCGCTGTTATGGCCCGTCTGGTGGGCCGCTACGTGGCTTTCTTTTTCCAGGATGGCCACTTTTGCTGATGGAAACCGGTTCAGCAGCTCCATTCCTGTTGACAGGCCGACAATGCCCCCGCCAATAATGATGTAATCATACATGCTCCTCCACCCTTTCTCTTATTTATGATCAATTCCGCAGGCTTCTGCCAGTAATTCAATGATATGAACAACTCGCACCTTCTCTTCAAGCCCCTCGCGTTTAACCCCGAGGCACATCTGCAGATGGCAGCCAGGGTTGGACGTGACGATGGTATCAGGCGATATTTTTTGGACATGTTCCATTTTGGCGTCGAGTATTTCCATGGACTCTTCATAGTGAACAATATTATAGATTCCGGCCGATCCGCAGCACATATCCCCTTTCGGAAGCGGAACATATGTAATGCCTGGTATGCTTTCAAGGAGCTGAACGGGATCATCCGCCACCTTCTGCACATTTAACAAATGGCAGGATGGCTGATAGGTCACAGCACCTGAGAGTTCCCGGCTGAAATTGATTCCGAGTTTGTTCAATATTACACTTACATCTTTATTCTTTTGTGCGAACACCCTGGCACGCTCTGCCCATTCCGGGTCTTCTGCGAGAAGGTGATCATATTCAACGAGCATCGCACCGCAGCCGCCAATCGCATTAACCACAAAATCAAAGTTCCCTTTTTCAAAAGCCGCAATATTTTCCTTCGCCAATTTCCTGGATGTTCCCGTATCTCCGCTATGGTTCTGCAGCGCCCCGCAGCAGGTCTGTTCCTTGATTACGGTGACTTCGCACCCGGCATGCTGAAGCAGCTTGATACTGAGGTCATTGATTTTGGCAAAAAACACATCCATAATACAGCCTGTAAAAAAAGCAACACGGGCTTTCGGCTCGCACTCCGGCAGAAGGATGCCTGTTCTCAGCTGTTTATTTGGCATTTCCACAGCCGGAGCGATCTCTTCAAAAGCCCGAAGCTGTTCTGGAAGAATGCTGAGCGCCTTGCTTTTGCGGGCGATCGAATCCATGCCTGTTTTCTGATAGGCCCGAAGTGAAGCTCTCATGGATGCGAGCAGCTTTTTATTGGGCAATGCTTTTTGCAGAGCCATGTTCTCCATGAAAGGAGCTGGTGCGCCGGCCCTCTTTACTTGCTTAAAAGACTCGAGGATTTTGCCGTATTGAACATTGGTTGGACATGCCGTCTCACAGGCGCGGCAGCCAAGGCAGAGCTCCAGCGATTCGGTAATTTCATCGATGGTTATTTTTCCTTCCGCCGCCATTTGCACAAGATTGATCCGGCCCCTTGGTGAGTGCCTTTCTTTCCCCATGCTGACGTATGTGGGGCATGCAGGAAGACAATAGCCGCATTGGACACAGTCAAACGTTTCTTTATAGGCGAGCTGGCTAGTCATGGACTAACACCAGCCTCTGTCCTTTTGTCTCGGGAAAAATTTTGCCCGGATTCATAATGTTGTTTGGATCCCAAGCCTTTTTCATTCGTTTCATCATGTCCAGCCCTGCTTCACCAAGCTCCATTTCCATAAACGGTGCCTTCATTGTCCCGATTCCATGCTCACCTGAGAGGGTTCCTCCCAATTCAATCGCTGCCGTAAAAATCTCCTCCACCGCTTTTTCCACGCGCTTCATTTCTTCTTTATCCTGCTTATCAGTTATGATATTCGGATGCAGATTTCCATCACCCGCATGGCCGAATACGACTAAGTCGATTTCATATTTTGCTTTAATTTCCTGAAGCCTTCTGAACATCTCAGGTATCTTGCTTCTTGGAATGGTGGCATCTTCGGAAATTTTCGTAGGCTTTTTCCTGACGATGGCCGGCGAAACAAGTTTTCTCGATTTCCAAAGATTCCCAGAAGATTCTTCATCCCTGGCAATAATGGCTTCTCTCGCCCCAACTTCCAGGCACACCTGCTTCACCTGCTCGCTTTCATCCCTGATGGCGATTGGATGGCCATCAAGCTCAATCAGGATAATGGCATCTACATCTGTCGGGAGCCCGATCGGCTGAAACTCTTCCACCGCCTGGATCGAAGCCTGGTCCATGATTTCCATTTTGGATGGCAGGATGCCTGATGTGAGTACCGCCGATATCGCTTTTCCAGCATCAATAATGTCATCAAAAATAACCATCATCGTCTGAGTGGCCTGCGGTCTTGGTATCAGCTGAAGGATGGCCTCTGTGATGATGCCAAGTGTCCCTTCCGATCCGACAATCAGCTTTGTCAGGTCATAGCCGGTCACATTCTTGACCGTCCTGCCGCCTGTCCGGATAATCTTCCCTTCCGGCGTTACAATCTCCAGCCCCAGCACATAATCTTTTGTTACTCCGTACTTTAAACCGCGTGGCCCGCCTGCATTTTCAGCGAGATTCCCTCCAATTGTGGAAACATGGGAGCTGCTTGGGTCTGGCGGATACATCAGCCCATGCCGCTGTGCTTCACGGTCAATATCAGCAGTAATAACACCTGGAGATACAATCGCAACGGTATCCTCCGGGTCAATGATCAGCTTTTGAGTCCATCTGGAAAAATCAAGGACCATCCCGCCGTGGACAGGGAGCGGACCTCCGCTCAGACTCGTACCCCTGCCTCTTGGATAGACGGGAATTTTCAGTTCATTGGCGAGCTTTACAATACCAGCCGTTTCCTCTGCCGAAATCGGCTGCAGTATGATCTCTGGAATATAGGCTCCGAATGAGCCGTCGTATGAATAAGAAACCAGGTCCGCTTTTTCAAGCAGAATGCGTTTTTCTGATCCCATGATGCTTTTAAGCCGTTCAACAATCTGTTCGGTGATCACAGCGGCACCTTCTTTCCTTCCCTTTCGTTCACCTTCAATTTATTTGTCACATTCTCAAGATGAACTTGCATCGCCTTTGCTGCTTTTCCTTCATCACGTTCTTTTATAGCCGTAAAAATGCTCATATGCTCCTGAAATACCTGCTCGCGCTTTGCCGGAAGACCCACGTTTTTCTGAAGGGAAAACGCAATTGCTTTTCGGTACAGATCATCAATGTTTTCCATTACCTGTATCATGAAGCGATTTTTCGTTGCTGCAATCAGGTGTTTATGAAAATTCACGTCAGCCTGGTCGCCAACTGCTTCAGGGTTCGTCAGTGTGATTTCAAATTGATCAAGTGCCATTTTCATATTTTTCAGGTCGTCCTCATCACGACGCAAGGCAGCAATTGCTGCTGCCTGTGTCTCCATAACCATCCTCATTTCCAATAGCTCAAATACCTGTTCCACGGGAATGTATTCAATCGCTAACGAACCAAGCATGTCTGCCATATTAACCTCTTTAACGAAGCTTCTGCCGCCTTGCCTGGACTCAATGATTCCGCTGGCAGATAACACGCTCAATGCTTCTCGAACAGGCGCACGGCTGACGCCAAATCGTTTGGCCAGTTCATTCTCGGATGGCATCGGCTCATTTGGCGGGAACTTGCCGATCTTTATCATTTCCTTCAGCTGATCCAGCACCTGGGCCGAGATTTTTTTCCGTTCGATTTTCATGGATGTTAGCTCCTTATATGGTGATTTCGACTGAACTGCTTTTCTTTACTCTGATGATATGGAAGAGAATCGCAAACACGCAAAGTCCGAGTCCGGCAATATCCGTGATCATGCCAGGTTTAATCAGCATTAAAGCCCCTGCAAACATTAGGATTCTTTCAACAATCGTCAGCTTGGCATTCAAGTAGTTTCCAAGTGAACTTGCCAGGGCGTAAATGCCCAATGTGCTTGTGATGACCACAAGTGCTACCGATAAAATGGATATCGTTTCTCCCTCTGCTGCCTGAAGCAGAATGATAGGGTTATAGGCAATCATAAATGGGATGATAAAGCCCGGCAGTGAGATTCTAAGCGCTTCCCATGATGTCTGCATCGCATTGGCGCCGGCCAGTCCTGCTGCGGTATAAGATGCCAATGCCACAGGCGGTGTAATATTGGACAATGCACCAAACCAGAACACAAAGAAGTGTGCCGCGATCGGGTTAACGCCAGCTTCTACAAGGGCAGGAGCTGCTGTAACGGCAACGACGATGTAAAGTGCTGTTGATGGAAGCCCCATGCTTAAAACGATGCAAGTGAGCATGACGACGATTAAAATCAGCCAAAGCTGACCGCCCGTTAATTCGACAATATTATAAGCTAATGTAGATCCAATTCCCGTCATGGTGACAACGCAGATGATGATTCCGATGGCGGCACAGGCAATCCCGACCTGAATCGTTCCTCTTCCGCCTTCAATGAAAGCTTCAATAGTTTTAGTGATCGTGATCCTGGAAGATTTATCTTTTGCCAGCCAGCTCGCAATGATGACAGCGCCGATCCCGGCAAATCCGGCAAACAGGGCTGTTTTTCCCATTAAGAGTGTGGTGATAACAACGATAATTGGGATAAGGAGAACCCCGCGTTCCTTCAGGATTTGGACGACATCCGGAATATTCTCTTTGCTGATGCCTTTGAGGCCCTGCTTTTTCGCTTCAATATCAATGGCAAAAATCAAAGCAATATAGTATAGAAAACTTGGAATGATCGCTGCCAGGATGACTGTCGTATAAGAGATTCCAAGGAAACCGGCCATAATAAAGGCCGCAGCGCCCATAATCGGCGGCATAATCATTCCGCCTGTTGAAGCAGCCGCCTCTACTGCACCGGCAAACTTTGGCTTAAGGCCAATGGATTTCATCAAAGGAATCGTAAAAGCTCCTGTTGTCGCAACATTGGCAACCGCACTTCCGCTCAAAGACCCTGTCAGCGCACTGGAAATGACCGCAACCTGAGCCGGGCCACCGCGCTTTCTGCCTGCAATGGCAAGGGCGAGATCATTGAAAAGCTGGGTGGCACCGCTGACAGACAGGAAGGCACCAAAGAGGACGAACATGACAATGAACGTAGATGCCGTCGAAAGCGTTAATCCCAGCACGCCCTCAGTCGTCATATAAAGACGGTACAGCAGGCGTTCCAGTGAAAAGCCGGCATGTCCGAAGATCCACGGGAAGTAGGTGCCAAACAAGGCATATACAATAGCGCCTCCGCACAGGATAGGAATAAAGATCCCAACAGCACGCCTCGAAGCTTCAAGGAGAACGATGATCGTAATGGCTCCAAAGACATAGTCGATCATAATCGGCTGGGAGCCCCGGTCCACATGAATTGTTGTGTAATTCAGGAGCAGGTACCCGAGACCTGCAATCGCAAGTGCCGCAAAAACATAATCAGGGGCTGTAAACCTTTTTTGATTGGAAGACTTTCCGGCAGGATAATAGAAAAAAGTCATTACCAAAAGGATGCCCAGGAAAATCAGGTTTCTATAAATCTCTTGAATATTGGATAATCCATTGGAATAAATGGCAAAAGCAGAAAACAATACAGCAATGATGGCAGCCGCTTTTTTGTATGGGCCCTCCAGCAGCCGCATGCCGCCGCCAGCTTCTTTATCAAGATCAGCTGGCTGTACAATGGGTTCGCTTGTTGATTTTGTCATTCTTTTCCCTCCTTTATTTCGCTTCCGGCGGAATTAGATTTTCAGGTATATCAAGGCCTGCTTCTTTAAAATATCTGTAGGCTCCGGCATGCAATGGCACAGATACGCCATCAAGGGCCGTTTCGAGAGTCATTTCCTTGGCAGAGCTATGAACCTCATACATTTCATCAAGATTCTCATAAAGCGTTTTGGTTAAAATATAGATCGTTTCTTCATCCATTTCTTTAGTTGTGGATAATAGGTTCGGCTGGGCAATGGTATTAATATCTTCGTCAATCCGAGGATAAGTGCCTCCAGGAATCACATAACGGTACCAGCTGTCCGATACTGCATTGATGGCATCCAGCTGCTCATCAGTTACTTCCAGGATCGATGCTTTGACATTACTTGCATACATATCTGTTACAGCGGAAATCGGGATACCTGCCGGAAGGGAACCTCCATCCAATCTCCCGTCACGCATCGCGGAAACCGTGTCACTGTAGCCAAGATACTCAGGAGAAATATCCTTTTTCGTAAGACCGAGACCATCCATCATCACGACTGTGGATTGCTCCGTGCCGCTGGCCTGCGGCCCAACAGAAAATTGTGTTCCTTTTATATCGTCGATAGTTCCGCTTTTGATCTTATTGTTCATCAGCACGAAATGTTCCACATTTGGCCAGAGCATGGAGATTGTGCGCAGATCCTCATAGCGCTTTCCTTCAAAAGAGTCGTCTCCGGCATAAGCCTGGGACGAAATTAACCCCTGAAGAATGGCAAGCTGTGCTTCCCCTTCACGCAGAAGTTCGATATTTTCAATGGATCCGGCAGAGGACTGGCCGCTTGCCTGGATTTTCTCACCCTTTAAATGGCTGCTCCAGATATTAGCCATTCCTACCCCAATCGGGTAATATGTACCTCCTGTTGAAGCGGTCGCAACGGAAACGAATTTTTTATCCTTGTTCTCAGCCGCTGTCCGCACGCCAACAATGGCAATAAAGACAAGTGTCAGAACAGATATGATAATCTTCCACTTTTTTTGAATCATAAAATCCTCCCTTTCCAGTTAATTATGTAAGCGCTTTTTCAAACTTGTATTACAAGTATATAAGATTACACGTTTTGAATTCAATTAAAATTCTGATTTTTCTTTTTGTTTAGTGGAGTTATATGCTAGATTCCTTGAGAATACGGTGGTTTATGAAATGAAAATAGGAAAATTTACCTTGTGGGGATTGGAGGTTCATTTTATTAAGAGGGGGAGGACGGCGGGGGTGGGTTTCTTGTCGGAAACTCTGGGTTCCGACTCTGCCGACGGAGTTTGGGATTTCTCTGTCTGAAGTTTGGGCTGGTTCGGACTCTGGTTGTCGTATTTCGGCTTTCTGTGTCTGAAGTTGGGCCGGGTTGGGACTCAAACTCGCCGATACCCTTTTTCTCTCTTTCTGAAGTGCCATCAGGGTTTAGACCTGAAGAAAAGGCCATTCCCCTTGTTTTAAAAGGAGTGGCCTTTCTGTTATAGCAGCTTACCCATATAGTATTCATCCACAAATTCGCCGTTTATCATAAGCGAATGTTTTTTGGTGCCTTCGATCTGGAATCCTGCCTTTTTGTAGAGGGTGACACCTGCCTGATTGTGAATAACTGTTGTAAGCTCAAGCCTGTGGATATGGTGTTCACGCGCCCAGCGCTCCAGTTCTTCAAACAGTTTAGTGCCGATGCCCCGGCCTCTGTGTTCCCTGATAATGCCTGCAACCAGATAGGCTGAGTGCCGGTTTCTCTTTGCAGCACCGCCGACGGCCATTACGAAGCCTATCAATCTGTTATTCTGTTCCGCGATGATGATGGCCGAATGGTCTACTTTTTGAATGGCTTCAATTCTCTTAAGCTGCGCCTCGGCTGATGTCTGCCTTTCACCTGGCTCAAATAGCATGTAGTCTGATTCGTTTTCTACTTGGGTAATTAGATTTGCCAGGGATTGGGCGTCTGCTGGGGTAATGTGGCGGATAATCATGCAGATTGCTCCTTTTCTATTTTTTCATAAGCCCTTCAACAAAATGTTTCAAAACATGTACACCATATACACAGTCATTTAATGACGTCCATTCCCGCGGATTATGGCTGATGCCATCCCTGCTGCGGACGAACAGCATGGCGGCCGGCACTTCTGTTCCGACGATCATGGTGTCATGGCCTGCTCCGCTCGGGATGTAAACAGGATTAATATTAAACTTAGTCAGAGATTCTGCAATACCAGCCTGCAGAATTTCACTAATTGGCAGAGGTTTAATTTTGGCATTCAGGTTCATTTGCACATCAATACCTCGTTCCTCTGCAATTTTCACCGCTTCAGTCTTAATTAGATCAAGCAGCTGATCACGGGTTTCTTCAAAAATATCCCGGATATCCACTGTTAATATTACTTCCTGTGCGATGACATTAAAGCCATTCGGATGCACGTTCAGCTTTCCGACAGTGGCAACAGCTGTATCACTGATCTGCTTTGGAAAATTCTCGATGGCTGCTACAAATAATGAGGCAGCCACTAAGGGATCTCTGCGTCCAGCCATTGGCGTATTTCCCGCATGGCCGGCTTCTCCTGTAAACGTAACCTCCAGAGAGGCTGGACCTGCAATGCCTTTTACCACTCCAACTGGCTGATTCTCTCTTTCAAGCACCTTTCCCTGCTCGATATGGACTTCCACAAAGGTTTCGAATTCACGCCCGTTTCTTCCTGCCTTTAAGCACTCTTCCGCGCTGCTGCCATATTCGCTCAACACCTCCCGAAACGTTTTGCCATTTTCATCATGCAGGCTATCCATTTCCTCCGGCTTCAGCTGACCCATAAACGCCCGGCTGCCTGTTAAGCTGCTCTTGAATCTCGAACCCTCTTCATCTGAAAAAATAACAATCTCGTACGGCTTCTCAGGTATGAATCCCGTTTCTCTCCATGACTCGGCAACTTCCAATGCTGAGAGAACCCCTAACGGCCCATCAAAGTGCCCGCCATTTGGAACACTGTCAACATGAGAACCTGAAGCGATTGAGGGTCCTGCTGTTTTGCCTTCCAATCTGCCGAATACATTTCCTGCTCCATCTTCAGTCACAGTAAGACCAGCGTTTTTCATCCACTTGATTACTAGCTCTTTCGCTTCTTTCTCTTCGGCAGAATAGCCCGGGCGGGTCACCCCGCCGCTGTCCATTAGGCCTATCCTTGAAAGCTCATCAAGTCTTGAGGCCAATCTTTCGCCGTTTACACCCGAGTGGGTTAGTTCCTTGTCATAATCTTTTACTAACTGTTCATAAAGGTTCATGGGTTTCACTCTTTCTAATTTTGTTGAGATACTATTGACACTGTGAGATTACTGAAATGTTGATTCTGCGCGAAGTGACCGAAATATTGGAAAACTGACCGATAAAATAGAATTTTGACCGATATATCAAAAAAGTAACCGATAAATTTTTAATCTGGCCGATAAATCTGTTAAAGCGGCCGATATCTTTAGAAACAGTTATAAAATAATGACTTTATGACTGATTCAGAGCAAAAAACCCGGCAGATATCCACCTGCCAGGCCGCAAATCATTAAATAATTCCCTGCATCCGCAGAATAATCTCGGCAATTACTGCAGATCCGATGAAGGTTCCGAAGAACACGAAGACTGCGACAATAATGCTTCTCCAGCCCAACTTGGAAAAGTCAGCCCAGTTCTTTCCGATCGAGATCCCTGCATAAGCGAGAATCGGTGTAGCAAGAGCCAAAATATTGACCTGGGTTGTCCATTCGACAACATATTCAGATCCTGGTACTCCTGGAATGGAAACGATGATTCCGATAATCCCGATATATCCGACGCTCGGGATATTGCCTGGCAGCACTTTTTCAAGAATCAGCCCGAGCACACTGATGACAATTAATACAAGCATGCCTGGAATGGCTGCAGACGGCAGGATATCGTAGCCTACCCAGTTTCCGATCAGCGCTGAAAGACCAAAAATCGCCAATATCAAAAACCATTCAGTGATATTTTTAAGCATGGATATCTCCCCCTTTGTCCGAAGCCTTTTTCTCTTTGCGTTTCATCATGATGCTGTACAGCTTCTCAGTAAGAGGCAATCCAATAAAAATACTGGCATACAGGCCTGTTGAAAGTGAAAGCAGGTTACTGGCGCCTGCGAAGGCAACAATCTGCGCCTCCATTTCAGGGAAGGCAGCGACGAGCGATCCGCTGGCGGCCGCCATCATGCTGCCGCTTCCCACCCCTGATGCCATCGCAAAAGACAGCGGATGGAGCGGGGTAATGGTCGCCAGGAATCCGGAAATCAATCCGAGGAAGGCAGCACCAAACACAGTACCGAAAATATAAATAGCCATTACTCCTCTGCCTTCTGGCGAATCAAATCCGTATTTATTCATAATCAGCCCGACGTTCGGCTCCCGGCCAATCGAGTGGGTCATGCCAATGGCTTCTCTTTTAAAGCCAAGAAAAATGGCCACTGGCAGTGCAAATAAGATCGTTCCCAGGTTACCAAGTTCCTGAAGCAATAATGACGGCCCCGCCGCAATGATTGCCTCGATTTGCGGCCCAATCGTTACGCCAATTTTTGCAATTAAAAGAGTAACCCCAAGCACGATGAGGGGCTCTGCATTTTTAGCCTGTTTCTCCTTAATAAGCGGAGTGAAGTAAAGACCCAGCCCCAGAAAAAAAGCATAAAGCATAGGCAGCAGCAGAATAACTCCTGCGCCTACTTTAAAGCTGATCTGTCCAATCGCTTCGGTAGCCGCGACCAGAACCAGCACAACGGCATGCAAGCGCCAATCTTTTAAAATTTCTGTCTTTTCATTTTTCATGTTTCCCCCCCTAGTTTAAAAGATTACTAGATTGATCCGCACACAGCAGAAGAATCAAGCTTGCCCTTTCCTTGCTCCATCGCCTTCCCATTCCTCTTTTTCCTGCTGGATGAGAAAGATCAGTTTAAAAAGGATGTCCCCCCGGCTGATTGGAGATGTATTTTTCCATTCGGGAAAAGCCCTCTTTGCACTTTCAATTGCTTTTTGCACATCAACCTCATTCGACTTCTGAAAGTAACCCAGTACCTCATCTATATGGGCAGGATTCAAGCTGGGATACGTTTCCCCTGTCACAGAAGGAACCCATTCCCCTCCGATGTAATTGTAATAAGTTTCTGCACCAGTATTCCAGAACGCAGTTTTCTGGCTATTAACCTCTGTACTCATCCAATCTCCCCTTATCGCTTAAGCTGAGATTATTATAATATTTCGAATATTCTATGTACACGTGCCGATAAACAAATATTCCTCTCCTTCTTTGTGGCAATCCCCAATTAAGGGTTTAAAAAGTCGAAAACCTGGAAGGCCAGGACAACTGTAATCCAATCTTCTTTCCGGGAAAAATCAAGCTGCAGTTCGCTCTCAATTTTTTTCAGCCGGTATGCCAGGGTATTGGGATGGATATGCATCTCTTCTGCTGTTTGTTTATGGCTTTGATTATGTGCCAGAAAGATTTGCATCGTTTTCAAATAGTCTGGCTCCATTTTTAAAAGAGAGCCAATTTTATCGGAGACAATTTTTTTCAGCAAGCTGCGGTCGGTGTTGAGCCACAGTCTTTCAGCACCAAGCTCAGAATAAGTGATATAGGTTTTGTGCTGATGGTTTTTAGCAAATGATAGGGCTCCGGCAGCTTCCTGATAGGTATCTGTCATATCTGTTAAGGCAACCTCTCTGCCCAAACCTATGACAGCTCTGTTCACTTTTTTCTGAATAGCATCAGCAAGAGATTGGTCATACTTTTTCCGTCCATTCACCAGGAGAGCTATGATTTGGTTTGATTTCGTAAAAACGATTGAGGTTTCACAGTATTTCATAATGATCTGCTCAATCGATCGGATGAGCTTTTCTTTTTGAAGGATGGAGGCTGCATCCCATAGAAAACCGGACTTGCAGTCCACCATCATACAGGCGATGCTGCTTTTCTTATTCATGCGGAACTTTTCCAGAATTCCTTCATTCAGACGTCCGCCATTGATCAAATCATGAAAGGCCTCTTCCCTTAGATGCATCTCTTTTTCAAAAAGCGTATTCTGCCTGACAAACTCCAGTGACAAAGCAGTTGCAGCATGTTCAAGAGCTGCTTTCTGGATATTGGTCAAACGTTCAACTGGCTCATCAAGAAGGAAATATCCGAAAAGTTCGTTGGAGTTTATGATTGGAAAAGAACTCGATGGATTTATTGCTGACTCTGCAAATATTACAGGGGAGCCCAAAATGTGACTGATGGTATCCAGGATATACGAAGTCCCCCTTCCCTCCAGCAGGATCTTCGTAAATTTCCGGTGGATATCAAGGGATTGGCTCAATTCCTCATTTTTTCGCCGTACTTCTTCGTAAAGCTTCGAGTTCATGATGGCAATTGCCGCCTGGTCTGCCACCACCTCCAGCACTTGAAAGTCGGCTTCAGTAAACTGTACATCCCTGTCGAAGTTATCCACCACAAGCACGCCAATGCAATTCTCCTTATAAACCAATGGGACGACGATACCGCTCTTCACTTCACGCCGGTAGACTCCATTAAAAAAGTGAACATAATTTGTCTCAGACATACGGCTCATATGCTCCCTGAACTCATTTCCTGATGCAATTAGGCCCTTTTTAGTCAGAAATACCAGCCCCGTCAAGGATTCACCCGGCTCAAACTTCACCTGGCTCATAAATCCTGTCTCCACCCCGACCCCGCTGGAAAAATGCAATAATCCATCTTCCTTTAATGTGTAAAGAATGGTGGTATCTGCATGGTCTACTAAATCAAAGGCTGCTTGTACCAGCCTTTTTAGAATTTCCTCCAGTTCAAGAGACTGGGTTAAACTGCGATTAATTTCCAAGAGCCTTGAGATCTTATCCTGCATGATAGTCATAGCAGTTCTCCTTTCTAATAGACTGGTGAATGTCATTACAATCTATTATTATTCAACCTATCTATTTTTCTGACAAACTATCCAACTGCCTCTCTATTGTCCGCGCCAATACCGCCCCCGCAACAAGCCCCCAAACAGGAGCGCTGATATGAAGAAAGCTCACGCCTGATAAAGTGACGATGAAGGCTGCGAGGGCACTTAACCTGTACCGGTTTCCGGAAAAGCCTGTTTGCAGGCTGGAATGCAGGACGCCAATCAGAGCGAACCCGGCGAGCAGTGAGACAAATGCCTGCGGAAGCGACTGGATAAAGGGCACGATTTTCCAGGCGAAAATGCCGAACACAATCGTAATTACACCTGACACCACTGCTCCCATATACCTTTTCTCCCTCGGCCCAGAATCCGGTCCGGCACAGATGGCGCTCATCATGCCGGCGATATTGGCACACTGTCCGCCAAAGAAGCTGGTGATTACGGAGAAGACGCCGCTTGATGAGACAATTTTCCGAATAGGGGGCTTGAAATCTTCGCTTCCCAATGCCCCGATTCCTGGTGCTGCATCATTGCTCAGAATCAGCATCGCGAGCGGGAGGGCAATGGTTACGACCCCCATCCAGCTGAATTCGGGCATCTCAATAGACGGCAGAAAATACGCTATCTCTTTGGCCGGATGTACATCGGCTGTTAAAAACAATGCGGCAAAGGCAGCCGCAACTGCTGCGAGCACAGGAGGGAACTTTTTCACATATCTCGTAAAAAGCAGAAAACTGACTAACGCCGCTCCTCCGACAACAGGCATTTCCTGTATGGCAGGCACGAGCTTCACGACATACCCGGCAACAAGTCCGCCAAGCATGGAGGCGATCACTTCTTTCGGAACCCAGCCAATGATTTTTGTAAACAAGCCTGAAATGCCTACCAGAAAAATCAGCAGCCCGGACATCACATACCCGCCAATCAGCTCAGGATATGAGTATTGCGCAGTCACCGTCGCCAAAAATGCTGCACCTGTAATCGAATGCCCCCCTGTAATGGGAATACGATATAGAAGCGGCATAAGAATGCTGTAGACACCTCCGAAAAAATATACTGCAAACATCCAGTTAATCGTCTGCTGATCCGTGAATCTCCCTGCTGACGCCGCCTGCAGGATGATCAGTGCCGGCCCCGTCATGACCAGCGTGCTTGCAATGATACCAGATGAAATGTTTTCCGCTGTCAGATCCCTTATGAAGGAACCCATTTGTTCCGCCTGACTGTATCCGTTATGCCTCTCCTTCGGCAAACCCATTTTTTCTGCCCCCGACTTTCGAATATTTTACTTACTATCATGATTTTAAACGTGGTAATTGTCAAACTATTTAGTTTTCAGAAACAAAAAAAAGAAATACCCTCTCAAGGATATTTCTCTGTTTCGACAAATTTCGGGTGGTGCCTGTCACCCTATATGAGGAGAATGTTAATGAAATTCTTAAAATTGATTGTGCAGAGAAAGATTTTGGTTGCCCTGATGACTGTATTAATTCTCGCTATCGGCAGCTATTCCATTATGGATTTGGATAAAGAGCTGATGCCGCCTGTGACGATGGATGGCGCCTATGTAGAGGTCAGCGCCGGGGAGATGGCAGCGGCTGAAGTGGAGCGATCAATCACTATTCCCCTGGAGCAGCAGATCAGGGGGATTGACGGAGTCGAGTCGTAAACTCTACAACTACGATCGGACGGAGCTCACTTCAAATTACGTTCGATGAAGGGCTGGGCGATGAGCTGTTTAATGAAATAGAGGCAGCTGCCAACGCAGCAAAGGGCGACAATGCCGCGATTACAGATGTTACAGCAGGTCAGTACGGTACCACTCAAAGCTATGAATTTTATATGGATGTATCCGGCGGCAGCATGGAAGAGATGACCGCATTTGCTGCTAAAGTTCTGGAGCCGCGCCTGGAAGCATTCCCGGAAGTCCGGGATGTATCGCTTGCAGGGGTTCAGGAGCACGAGGTACTAATTGAATTGGACCGCAGCAAATTGGCTGAAAAAGGAGTGGATTCAGCAGCTGTAATCGGTGCGATTCAGCAGGTTAACAGCGAAGCCACACTGGGAGAACTCAGCAGTGATGCCCTTCGCTGGAATACGAAGCTGGAAAATGCCACAGATGTACAGAATATCACAATCCCCTCACAAAATGGATTTGTTGATTTGAAAGATGTGGCTGACATTACATTTCAGCCGGTTGAAAGCTCATCCTTTGTATGGAAAAACGGCACGAAAGATTTCATTTTTGTTTGGCTTCGGGAACTTCCGGCAACTACCAGGCGCCGATGGCAACCGTCATTATTTCCGGACTGCTGTTTGCTACCTTTATTACACTTCTCCTGATTCCGGCGGTTTACCGCTTGTTCTCTGTGTCCAGTCTCCGTTTTGGCTGGTTAAAGAAAAAGCAGAAAAAAGTTAAAGTGATTCCCGAAACCATTAATTAACTGTGAACAGCCCCTCAA
>NZ_BCUY01000014.1 GCF_001591465.1 Cytobacillus firmus NBRC 15306 | reverse complement strand
GTCGATTCCAAACCATGGAATCGACTTTTTAAATCCTTAATCACAAATAGAGTTTTATTCCTTGCCAGTCCATTTATATCCAACACCCCAAACGGTTAGTAAAAACTCATCCGCGGGAAATCCTGCCCTTCTCAACTTTTCCCTAATATTTCTAACATGCGAATCAATCGTACGGTCTTCAATTGATACTCCATATCCCCAAACCGATTCAATTAAGTGATCTCTGGAGAAAACCTTGTTTCTGTTACTTATAAATAACTGGACCATCGCAAACTCCTTAGGTGTGAGCAAGATCTCTTTATCTTCAAAATAAAGTTCATAAGAAGCTGGTTTAAGTAATAGGCCTTTAAATGAGAGGAATTCTTCTTCTGTTGTAGTTCTTCTAAGTACGGCTTCTATCCTTGCTACAAGTACTTCTTCATCAAATGGTTTCAAAATATAATCATCTGCGCCTATTTTTAACCCTTTAACGATATCAGGCTTCTCACTTCTGGCCGTGAGCATGATAATCGGGATATCCCTAATTTTCTTGAATTCTTTGCATGCTGTCCAGCCATCCATTTCAGGCATCATCACATCTAACAATATTAAATCGGCATGATTTGTTTCTATATACGTTATTGCATCTACCGCAGATGACTTTTTAACACATTTATAACCTAATGGGGTTAAATAAAGCGCAAGTAGATCTAACATTCTGGATTCATCATCAACTAATAGTATCGTTTTCAATGCTATCTGCTCCTTTAAAGACTAATTCAAATTCAGTTCCGATGCCTTCCTTGCTTTTTACTGAGATTGTCCCACCATGAGCAAGGACAAGCTCCTTTACTATGGCAAGCCCCAAACCTGTTCCTCCTAAAGATCTCGTTCTGGACTTATCTACTCGATAAAAGCGGTTTAAAATATAAGGCAGGTCTTCTTCAGGTATTCCTTTTCCATTATCTCGAACCTTAATACTGACATCCTTCTTTTTGCTGCTGACAGCAAGGATTGTTTTGCCTCCAGATGGAGAGTATTTAATAGCGTTATCCAGCAAGTTAAAGATGATTTGCTCAAGTCTGATAGGATCAGCCATAATATATACTCCTTCTGGACAAACTACTTCAAAATCCATTTCTTTTTCGTGGAATGCAGGAGAAAACTTTTGCTCAATTTTCGTAATAAAGTCAGTTAAGTCTATTGCTTTTTTTGTATTATAAATGAATTTTTGTCCATTTTCGCTAGGTCGAAAAGGTCCTTAATTAAATCAGAAAGGCGATTCGCCTCCTCATGAATTATATTTAAATATTTGTCACGGTCCTCATTGGATAAATTGCGTTTATGAACAATATCTGCATAGCCCTTAATATAGGTGAGGGGGGTCCTTAATTCATGAGAAATGCTCGCTAAGAAATCGTTTCGCTCTAGTTTTAAATAATTCAAGTCGCTGGCAAGCTGAGAAATAGAATCTGCTAAATCCCCGAGTTCGTCATTCCTGTTCTTTGGGAGTGAAATTGTAAAATCTCCCTTGCTAATTTTGGAAGTAGCTTCCTTCATTTTTATTAAAGGTTTTGCAAGTCCTTTAGAAAGAAAAATGATAACAATCAAGGTTAAAAAAACCGCTATTAATCCTGTTAATATAAAATGTTTATTAATTCTTTCAATTAAAGAATGTATTGATTCTGTTTCTTGAAACATAAAAACCTTGCCAGATGTTTTGCCATCTAAATCTATTGGACTAACTGTTGAGATAAACTTTCCCTCTTTCCAGTTATTATCAACAACCTCTCCACCTCGAGGGATATCTGAGTCTGACCTGTTAATATGGTCTTGAACCTCATAGCTCTTTACTGATGAACCAAGAATCTTACCATTCATATCAGTGATAACGACATCGGTATTTGCCTCCGATTCCATTAAAGTTACATGAGATATTGTATCTGTATCAAAGTGTTTTTCCAGTATATCCCTGTGAGCGTTGCCTCTTGTCTGCAAAGATAGAAACTCTTCTTCTATCCTTGAATCCACAAGGGCTGAATGTAAAAAGAAAAACATAAAAATCTCAAGGCTAAAGTTAATTAGAAAGAATACTATTCCAAGCTTAATCGAAATTTTTGTCAATTAATTCACCCGTTTCTCAAGAAACTGCTAATTTAAATTATATTTCTTAAATTTGAAGAATTTATGCAGAATGAGACATATTTTAATACTGAGAACTTTTATATTTTTAGTGTTTAATTAAAGTCTATTCAAAATCTCGAGAATCGAACTATTGACAACTTAATCTAATTTACTTAATATTATGATTAGTTATTTTATTTTGAATATTTGAAATTATATTTATCAATTCATATATAGTCTACAGTTATTAGTTGAATTAAGGGGGCTATATCGAATTTCTTTATGCATTATGCATAGGTTATTCGATATGCCTCCTTTTTTATTATTAAATTAGATATTGGAGGTGATATTGTTAGAAGTTTCATAATAACAAGAGTTTCCGCTGTTTAAAAAGAAGATAGGGGGATATGTGATGATTAAATTAAGAAGTCGAATTGTATTTCTAACCTTCTTTTTTGTAATTACCTTACTTATAAGTGCATGCAGTAATAATAGTCAGGTGAATAACCAGACAGATAATGAAAACAAGGATGCGAAAACAGATTCCACCAAAGAACAGGTGATTACAGTAAATGCCTTATCTGAACCACCCAGTCTCGAACCTGCTTTAATTGATAACCAGGTTGCTGGGGATATATCAAACCAATTATTTGAGGGCCTCGTTCGTTTGGATAAAGAAGGAAAAATTGTTCCAGGTGTGGCTGAAAGATGGAAAACTTCAGATGATGGGACAATTTACACGTTCTACTTAAATAAAGATGCGAAATGGTCAAATGGTGATCCAGTGACTGCTCAAGATTTTGTCTATTCCTGGGAAAAGGTATTAAGGCCTGAAGTAGCCTCTCCGCTAGGAAGTAATTTATTTTTTATCAAAAATGGAGCAGCATATAATGAAGGCTCGTTAAAGGATCCTGCTGAGCTTGGTGTTAAAGCTGTAGATGAATATACCCTTGAAGTTACTCTAGAAAAACCAACTTCCTTCTTCTTGGGACTAACAGCCTTTTTCACCTTATTACCAATCAATGAAGAAGTTGATAAAGCAAATTCGAAATGGGCATCAGAAGCTGACACCTTTGTTTCAAACGGCCCCTTTACAATTGAGAGTTGGAAGCACGGACAAGAATTAGTAATGGTACCTAATGAAAACTATTGGGGGAAAGATGTTGTTAAACTGGATAAGCTAAAGTGGGTAATGGTGAATGAACAAAATACTGAATATGCAATGTACCAATCAAATGAGCTTGACTTTTCTACAAACCTACCAAATTCGATAAGAAATAAATTAATTTCTTCTGGAGAGGCAAATACTGCACCAAGTGCAAGTTTAGCTTACTTACGTTTTAATCATAAAAATGACGTTTTCGCGAACGAAAAAATACGCCAAGCATTAGGTCTAGCGTTGGATAGAAATCTTTTAGTTGAAAAAGTAACACAAGGAGGAGAAATTCTAGCCTTAGGTTTAATTCCAATTGGATTGAGCAGCGGTGCAGGAGAATTTAGGGATTTAGCGGGAGAATCCTTGTTTAAGGATAATGATGTGGAAACAGCAAAACAAAAGCTACAGGAAGGGCTAGATGAATTAGGCCTCTCCTCGTTACCGAAAATCAATCTACTATTCTATACCGATGATACGTACAATAAGCTTTCACAAGCAATGCAAGAAATGTGGAAGAAAAACTTAGGGATAGAAGTTGAACTCCAAACAATGGAGCGTAAAGTATTTGTTCAAAATATTCAAGCAGGGGATTATCAACTAGCAATTTACAGTACAGGTGCGGACTATGATGATGCAAGTAATTTAATGGGACAATTCATGACAGGGGATGTTTATAACTATAGTAATATCTCTATTCCCGAGTACGATCAATTAATGAAAAAAGCAGAAGCAGAATTGAATTTGGAAGAGCGTGCTCAGTATTTGGTGGATGCAGAAAAAGTTCTGATAGACCAAATGGCCATTTCACCTCTTTATTATAGGACGAAGGTATATCTGCAAAAGGATAATATTGAAGGAATCTTTCAATATACTATCCAAGCCATTGATTTCCGGGAGGCGTATGTGAAGTAAAGAAAAAAACATTCAATCGCTGAAAGAGTGTACTAAAAGTACACTTTTTCAGTTGTTATCAGACAGGTCCTGCTACAGGAAAATAGGAGGGGAATTATGCGACAATTTCTGGTTAGGAGGATTATTAGTGTTTTTGTGACACTATTCGTTATTATTTCACTAACCTTTTTATTAATGTATGCCATACCAGGAGATCCTTTTACAAGTGAAAATCGCATACCTGAACAGGTAGTCGAAAACTTAAAGGAGCATTATGGGCTTAATGATCCAATGTTAATTCAATATATAAAATACCTAAAAGGAGCCCTATTATTCGACTTCGGTCCTTCAATCAAATGGGATAATCAAACAGTAAATGAACTAATTGCAAGTGGTTTTCCAGTTTCGGCCATGATTGGTCTACAAGCCATTCTTATTGCAACTTTTTTTGGCATTCTATTAGGAATATTTGCTGCTATTCGCCACAATAGTGCTATTGACTATTTTTCTATGATTATCGCAATTCTTGGCCTTTCTGTTCCCAGTTTCATATTCGCTACAGTTTTAATCAACTTTTTTGCAATTAAGCTACAATGGTTCCCGGTTGCAACATGGGGGACCTGGAAGCATTCCGTATTGCCAAGTGTTGCTCTCGCCGTTACACCAATGGCATATATTGCCCGCCTAACTCGATCGAGCATTCTTGAAGTTTTATCTATGGATTATATCCAAACTGCAATGGCAAAGGGCGTAACCGGTGTCAGATTCGTATTTAGGCATGTGCTTAGAAATGCTATGATTCCAGTTGTAACAATACTGGGACCTATAACAGCCACTGTATTGACAGGAAGCTTTGTTATTGAACAGATTTTCGGTGTGCCTGGATTAGGCAAGTATTTTGTGGAAGGAATTACAGATAGAGATTATCCATTAATCTTAGGGACAACGGTTTTTTATAGCGCTATCTTAGTGTTCTTTATTATATTGGTTGATATCGCCTACGTTCTGATTGACCCAAGAATAAAACTAATGAAAGGGAGGAGATAGCAGATGCAGCCAGTGAGGGATGAACTCTTTGTGTTTAAGAAAAAAAACAAAGAGGAGGATTTACTAAGTAAACCGAGTGTCTCTTTTTGGAAAGACGCATTGGGGAGACTAAAACATAACAAATTGGCTATGACAGGACTTGGAATCATAATCTGTTTAATCACGATGTCCATTATAGGTCCCTTGCTTGTACCTTATTCATATTCAGACCAAAGTCTGCTAAATGCTAATCTCCCTCCATCAACAAATAATTGGTTTGGAACAGATGATTTAGGAAGGGATATATTTTCAAGGACTTGGGTAGGCGCCCGAATTTCCCTCTTTATTGGGATAACAGCGGTTATATTAGACTTAATAATAGGTGTTATATGGGGAGCAATTGCAGCTTACAAAGGTGGAAGAACAGATGAAATCATGATGAGAATCGTAGATATTCTTTATGGACTGCCTCATTTGCTTGTAACAATTTTATTAATGGTCGTATTAAAGCCAGGTTTACTTACAATTATTATAGCGATGGCTGCCACTGGATGGATAGGAATGGCACGTTTAGTTAGAGGGGAAATTCTAAGATTGAAAGAGTCTGAATTTGTATTAGCATCACAGGTATTGGGAGGAAGTTTTTTCAGAGTACTTTTTAAACATCTTATTCCGAATGCTATGGGTCCGATCATTGTAAGCATGACATTATCTGTTCCTGGTGCCATATTTGCAGAGGCAACATTAAGTTTTTTAGGACTTGGTGTGCCGGTTCCGCTTGCAAGTTGGGGAACTATGACGTCAGAGGGCCTTGTCACTTTATTAACAGGTGAAACATGGAGACTATTTTTCCCTGCATTGTTTATTTCCTTAACTATGTTTTCATTTAATGTACTTGGAGATGGTTTAAGAGATGCCCTAGATCCTAAGCTAAAAAAATAAAGATACCTCATAGTTTAATTCATATATTAGGGGAGGAGATAAATGTGAACAGACTGCTTGAAGTGAAAGACCTTCACGTTAATTTTAATTCTAAAAACCAGCATATCCAAGCTGTCCGCGGGATTTCCTTTCATGTCAATAAAGGGGAAGTTCTTGCTATTGTGGGTGAATCAGGTTGCGGGAAATCAGTTACTGCAAAAAGCATTATGAAATTGCTGCCTGAGAAATCTTGCACCATTCCAAAGGGATCCATATTGTTTAACGGTGAAGAAATCACAACAATGAAGAAAAAACAGTTATCGAAGATTCGAGGGGCAAAGATAGGAATGGTTTTTCAAGATCCAATGACCTCATTAAATCCGACAATGAAGGTTGGCGACCAAATCGCAGAGGGCCTCATTATTCATAAAGGCTACAGTAAAAAGTTGGCACGCGAAAAAGCAATTGAAATTATAAAGCAAGTGGGGATACCCAACCCTGTACATTGCTGTACCAAATATCCTCATCAACTCAGCGGAGGAATGAGGCAGCGAATTGTCATAGCTATGGCGCTGATCTGTGAACTAACAGACCTTTTCTACTTGGCAACTGCAATTCGCCAAATTTGATGGTAAAATTATGAAAAAAGCAATAGGTGGAATGGAGGGGTATATTTGAGGAGAATTTCACCTTTGAGGACAGGTGTGCTTCTGCTGGCCATGTCGTTTACACTGGCTGCCTGTTCAGAAAAAGAGGAATCGAGTGCGGTGCACGATAAAGAATCTGCAGTTGAGGCAGAGCTTATTTACTCGTTTGAACATCCGGAGACAATGCAGAAGTTCAAAATTGTTAATGCTTATAAGCTATTCGACAGTTACGCGGATAGAGTAGAAAAGGCAGAGACCAGCTCAAAGTATTCAATTTATAAAGATGAAGTCATTTCTCCTGTTTATGATAAATGTTTCGAAGACGGGGAGTACATTCATATGGCGGACCCGATATTGGATAAAGCACCTGAAAATTTAAAGGAAATTCAGAGCGTTATTGAGAAGATTAATGAAAACAAAACAAATGAGATCATTAAAGAGGCTCTGCTGAAGTCTTCAGGTATTTTACCGGGTAAGAGAGAAACGGTTGTTTGTGTATTTCCAGTTGAGCTTTCTGAGGATACGCCTCTTATGGTAAACGCTGGAGCCGGGAAAATAACTGTTTTCTTCAATAAATACTATACCGGGGAAACTATCAGGATGGGTATCGCTCATGAATACCATCATAGTGTTTGGACCGAAGAGTTTTATGATGGAAATCTGGACGTAATAGTTTTGGATAATCTAATATTCGAAGGAAAAGCAGTCATGTTTGAAAAGCTGGTTTATCCTGATATTCGGCAGCTTACTCCCATCAATCAAAGTTTTAATAAAACCAATTGGTCCAAGATTGAAAAAGACTTAGATAAGGTGGATGGATATCGATCCAGCCAAATTATTATGGGCGGCGGTGAGCTTCCGCTCCATTATGGTTACAGTGAAGGCTACAAAATGGTCGATTCTTATCTTAAGCTGCATCCTGGCAGCACTCCGAAAGAGTGGACAGCCTTGGGGGCTGAAGAGATCTTTCAAGAAGGGCAGTATGTAAAAAATTATCAGTAGCACTGCTGAGGAGTAAGTGTGATAAGAATGCCTTTTGAAAGACTGGCATAAAAACATCCCGATTTTTGGCTAAAAGCATTTAAACATGGCCGATAATGTAAAGGAATCAATGGATTGAAAGGGTGAGAGAGATGACTTATGAAGAAATTATGCAAAAGCTTGAGGAGCTTGGGTCTGATCAGACGAAACGGATCTTCATGAATCATGGGGTGAAGGAGCCTTATTTTGGCGTGAAGGTTGGAGATTTAAAAAAGCTGGTGAAGTTTGTAAAGAAGGATCACGGGCTGGCACTTCGATTATATGAATCAGGAAATCATGATGCGATGTATCTGGCAGGACTATCTGTCAATCCGAAGCTAATGACAAAAGAGACTTTACAGGAATGGGCTGAAAAAGCCTATTGGTACATGATTGCGGAGTATACAGTTGCCCAGGTAGCAGCGGAAAGTGATTATGCTCTTGATTTGGCCCGCGAGTGGATCAAATCTGAGGATGAAATGGTTTCGGTGTGCGGCTGGAGTACCTATTCCAATTATTTATCCACAACACCTGATGATGAGCTAGATGTCAATGAAATAAGAGAGTTATTGACTCAAGTTAAAAATACCATTCACGATGAAAAAAACCGCGTAAGGTATGTAATGAACGGCTTTGTCATCTCTGTGGGCTCTTATGTACAGGAGCTGAATGAGGAAGCGAATAATGTTGCTGCGCATATCGGAAAAGTGCATGTGGATGTCGGAAACACAGCCTGCAAAGTGCCTTTGGCCAAGGAATATATCGAGAAGGTCGAATCGAAAGGCCGGGTTGGGATTAAGCGGAAGACTTGTATATGTTGAGAATAGCTTTGAACAAAAAAACTGGGGAAAATTTAACGCAATAAACTAATGCAGCAGATTTAGTTGAGTGCTAAAGTGACCTGGGATAGCTGAGGCACGTTAAATGAGCTCAAAAGGTAATGCTTCTGAGCTCATTTGATTTTTACTGAGTTTTCGTTTCTGAATATTCTTTTTCCGTTCCATCAGGGAATTTTACTTCCAATTCGAATGTTTGGTAATTGTCATCAACTGAAAATGCATCCTTTACCTGGTTAATGACCTCTTGATTTTCTGTATTTTGATCAAACGAAAGTCCCTCAAAAAATGGAGTAAGCTTCTCCATCGCTTCATCTGATGTTAACTTCTTGTCAGCAAGGTCATCCAGATATGCAGATAGACAAGAGGGCAATTCATGATCTGATTGCCGGGACGTATGTTAGCAGGGAACAGGTATAGGATGTTATCCCTCGGAAAGGGGCAATGAAAAAGCCTGTCTGCAACATTCGTTTTCGGGTGCTTTATTTATGGCATAAAGAATGACGTGTGAATTGGCACACATCATTTTCCTTATTTAATGAGGTTTTTAGCCTCTAATATCGTTTTTGACATAGCAATTAACATTATATTTTATATTGAAAGTAAGTATGAAAAAATAGGTGCCTAGTGTAGTAAATAGATCAAAATTATAAAAAAGACCACCGTTTTCAATGTAAAATGGAAGTACCTATCACAGAACTTCCAATTACTAAACCTCACCACAAGGAGTTGAAAACGATGGTATATACACCATTCAATCATATTCAAGGGAAAAACGGAAGTCGATGGGCTAAGTTTATTCGGGAAACAGGAGCTGATCATCTATTAATTGTGGCAATAGACGCAGCTAAGTTTACACATAAGGCAATTTTGAGTTCCTTCTATGGAGATATCTTGGTTCGACCGTTTGATTTTGATGCATCGCTTTCTGGCTTTGAGTTGGTTAAGAAAAAGATAGAAGAAGTGATGAATGCTCATGAAATAGAAGAAGTGGTTGTGGGCATTGAGACAACTGGTCATTATTACGAGGATCTGGTCCGTCGTTGTCATCAGGAGGGCTATCATGTGCGTGTGGTGAATGCAGCCACTACATCACAGGAAAGACAAGCTCTTTTAAATTGGTCGAAAACAGACAATCTAGACTTGATGGCCATTGTCCAATCTATTATTCATGGGAGGGGGACATCTAGTGAACTGCCCTCTGGGTCGGTTCATAATTTGCAAAAATTAACACGTTCCCGCAGGGAATTAGTTGATGAGCGAACAGCTACTCAAAATCTAATTCGCGTCCATTTAGATCATGTATTTAGAGAAATGCAGGGGAAAAGTATATGGAAAAACGGAAAACGTGAATATGTAAAACCTTTTTCCAGCCTCTTTGGGAAAGCAGCTCGCTATCTTATGAGGCACCACCCACATCCCAGTGACATTCTGAAACTGGGGAAAGAAGGCCTCCGTGCCCTTTCTATCCGCGAAAACCTGAAGCTGAGAGACCATTCCATTCAAATCCTTCTTGAGTTTGCCTCAAACTCTATATCTCGTTCCAAGGATAAGGTGGAGGCAGATATATTTCTATTAAATCAAAAACTGGATCGATTAGATTTATTAGACAATCAGATTCGGGTGCTTGAGAAAAAAATTGAAGACCTGTTTATTCAGACAGAAGGTGCTGTACTTCTTACTGTACCTGGAATTGCCGTTAACACTGGGGCAGAGTTATATGCGGAGATGGGAGATTTATCAGATTTTGATCATGCTGGACAATTGATTAAGCTGGCAGGAACCAACCCTATTGTGA
The DNA here is from genome assembly GCF_001591465.1 of Cytobacillus firmus NBRC 15306. Classification (GTDB taxonomy): domain Bacteria; phylum Bacillota; class Bacilli; order Bacillales; family Cytobacillaceae; genus Cytobacillus; species Cytobacillus firmus. The sequence goes on along the minus strand of NZ_BCUY01000014.1, from coordinate 57,990 downwards.
AACAGTCTGGAGGAAAGAGGCCTTCGCATTATAAGATCTCTAAACAGGGAAGGCGGACGTTTCGCAATGTTACTTACCAAGTAGGAAGATCACTTTCTGTTAATAATCCAGCATTGAAAGAGAAATATATAGCCTTAAAAGAGCGTGGAAAGCACCCAAATCAAGCATATATTGCAATAGGGAATAGAATGATTCGTCTCGCCTTTTCCATGATTAAAAACCAAACCCTCTATCAAACGAACCAAGAAAATTATGTATTATTAACCGAATTAAAAAAGAAACTGCGTGCAGCCAATGTCCAACTCTTTTATGATCGGTATGTTTTATCGAATGCCCTTTCATCTGCTTAAGTAATATTGATTTCTTTATGGATTAACGAAATATGACTTAAATAAAAATGGAGCTCATCTAGGACGTTAGATCACATAGGATTATGGTGCCTGAGGCGAAGAGACCTCGCGGGTCAGCGTTATGGATCTTGTCCTTCAAATACGAATAATACGTAAAAAGTGGAGTTTATACTTGCTAGGCGGTATCCCTGTAGGATGAAAAACAAGATCCTTTCACGTTCTAGAGGAGTTCTATTATAAATTCTGTGATAGTTGAACTTTTCAAAATTTGGAAATTGAGAGTTCTGCTTAAGGTCGGTCTTTTTTATCTTAATTGGACCCTTGACTTATTTGCCATTATACGCTGACCTCACATCTGCTAAGACTTTAAAGCAGGTGGGGACAGGCACCATTCTTTGGAAGCTCTGCCCGCAAAGTCCCTTTGGCCAAGGAATATATTGAGAAGGTCGAATCGAAGGGACGGGGTGGGATTAAGCGTTGGGATGCTAAAAAATATCTATAGGCACATTAATGGGACACTCCGTTGGTTAAGAACATTGGCAGAAGGAGAGGTTATATGGCATTCTTGCAGTCCAGTTTATTAAAAATAATATTGGTTCTTTTCTTGTTCACTTCTTTTAGTTATTTGCCTGAAAATTCGGCTTCAGCTGAAGAAGACATCGAAGCAAAAATTGAGAAGGCAATAAAGGATTACCTGGAAGACTATCAAGTTCCGGGGGCTTCAGTTGCCATAGTGCATAATAATAAACTATTTTTTTCAAAATCATGGGGAGTTACTGGAGAAATAAAGGAGGAGGTTACAGAACAAACTCCTTTTACGATTGGCTCCATAAGCAAATCGTTAACGGGAATGGCCATTATGAAATTAGCTGATAATGGAACCATCCGCCTGGATGCCGGCATTCAAGAATATCTTCCGTGGTTGAAACTGAACAATGGGAAAGCTGCCGAAATCACAGTGGAGCAATTGCTCACGCAGACAAGCGGATTAAGTACCTATGACGGGCTTGCACTATCTGATAAAGAGTTAACAGGCAGGAATGCTATTAAGAATCAAGTCAAGAAATTGTCAGAAGTTGGAATGACTGCTGCGCCTGGTGAGAAGCATCAATACAGCAATGCCAATTTCTTAATCTTGGGTGCAATGCTTGAAGAACTAACAGGAATGTCCTATGCAGAGTATATGGAACAGCAGATCTTTCAGCCTTTAGGGATGAAAGATGCTTCAGCCAATAAGGAGGGAGCTTATAAGAAAGGATATCTCAGCGGTTATCAATCCTGGTTTGGGATGCCGGTGAAAAGTTCTGCAGCCTATGATGATGCTGGCGCACCCTACGGATACATTACGGCCAGTTCTGCAGATATGGTTCAATTTGTAAAATTATTGAGCGGGAAAGGGCCGGATCATTTTATCAGTGATAAAACTTTGGATTTATTTATGACACCGCAGGTTCAAACAGGAGAAGACCGATATTATGGTTTAGGAATCCGCATATCCAACCCGGATACTCCCAAAGAAATGATCTGGCACTCTGGTTCTACCCCTGATTCGCATGCAGAAGTCTTTTATATTCCGGAAACCGGCTGGGGCGGCGTGATTCTGACAAATAAGAATCATATTTTAGAGGAAGAAGGGCTTTATTATTTGAAGGATCATATTATTAGTCTATTAAAAGGCGATGAGCCTGAAGGAGTTCCTAATCATAGTGTGACCATACAATACATTATGTTGGGATTTGTCCTGCTGCTGGTTATACTTTCAATTTTTCTCGGGAAAAGATTCAGAACCCGAAAATATTTAAAAAAGGGGACAGGACTTTTCTTAGGTTTTCTTTTTACTGGCCTGTCAGCAGCGTTAGTCCCTCTTTTCACATTTAGCACATCTTCGCCTTGGCATTCCATCTCTGTCTTTGCGCCTGACATTGCTCTTTTAACGATTTTGGCAATAATTATGCTGGCCATAAATGGGCTGCTGCTGATTAGAATAATTCTTAAAAAAACAAGGTAATGAAAATGCCTGTCTAAACCAGTTAGACAGGCATTTATTATACGTTCACTGCATTTTTCCCTGCTTTCCGGGCTGTCGTCACTTTCCATAAACCAAACCCTATTAACGCTCCGATAATATTTAGAATGAAGTCATCAATATCCAAACTGCCCCTTCTTGTGACCAGCTGAATAATTTCCACACTAAGAATCATGACAATCATGGTAACTGTAAATGACTTAAGTCTGTTTAGCTTTTTAATAAAATAGGGCAGAAAAATTCCCATTGGCAAAAATGCAGCCACATTGCCGGCAAGGTTTTTTATAGGAATGATTAAATTCATACTTTCATTGGTCATAGCCAATATATACCCATTAATGGTTTTAAAGGGCACCAGGTTTGAGGATTGCTTCATATAGTCGATTAACGGCATGTCTGACCAGAATCCTCTCGATATAAAGAACAGTAATACGGTTAAGGCACATAAGTAAGAAAGAAAGCTAATTCCCATGATCAACCTTATTATCTTTTTCATTATTATCCCCGCTAAAAAATTGTCTTTGATAATAATAACATAATTTTTCCATATTCCACTCAAAAAACTAACTGCCAGTAGGAGAAAATGATACTGTGGGTTATGACGCAAGATAAGAGAAGTTTAGTCAATGTGAAAGAGGTAACCGTTAAAGGAAAAACTGTGGAAGGTATAATCAGCAGGAATTTCTTTGTATATTGGAGCAGGGTCCTGGGTGAATATGACTCTCATGAATGAGTGTTGGAAGTGGTTAAACAGATTCATAGAAAATCAGAGGATGAAGAAAATGGATCAACGGCCTTTTCTATGCCTGATAAGTAGAATTCAATAATATTTTGCCGTGTCTATTAGAAGCTGGGAGCGGCATTTTTTTTGATGAAAGTGGATGGTTAATTTTATATCAAATTGGATGGTTATCTATTGGCTGGTTTACGGTATTATTTAGTTATAGAAGTTTATTAAAATGTAAAAGAAGAGGTGCGCAGCATGGGAATAATGCTTGGGCTGGTTCTAATTATCTTAATTTTTGCTGTGGTTTCGACTTTGCTGCTGACAGGCAAGGCTGATGAGAACTATGGAAGTTCAACAAAACGGAACACAACCAATTTAACCTTAATATATGTGGTTATTATTTTTATCGGATTAGCTTCTCTCGGAGTTTATATTTGGCGGATTTAAATACAGATGGAGATGAAGAAAGATGACATGGCCAGTATTGGTACCTATTATTCTCGTTAGTCTGCTGAAAATCGTGCTGACCTGTATGCCGACCGGCACGGTTAATTGGCTGATCCGGAAATTTGAAACTCATTCCAGGCTTGATGAGAAAGAGGTTACAGTCACAATTGGTGATCATAGGCTGGAAGATAAGGAGAAACTTCGGTTTATCAATCAGTTCAATGAAGGAATATTTATTAAGAAACATTATATCCACCCTGGGAACGAACAGCTTTTTTTACAGCCGGAGAAGTGTGGAACCCCGATAGTTATCGAGTTTCTGGACAGAGATGACAAGCTGTTCATATTTAGTTATAAGGACCGTATTGATGTGGTCAAACAGCGCAGGAAAAAGGTCATCGCATATAGCCTGATTTCTGATAGCCTTCAAAACAGTTCGCTGGCAATCAATGCCAGTTAGACTAAGAATATTTAATGTTAGCCTAGATCCTTGGATCTAGGTTTTTCTTGTCTGCAGGAGGGGGGTAATTAACTGCAGCTCACCATGCTGATCATGCGTGTTGCTTGAATTCTGGTGACAATTGGAAATTAGCCATCTATACTAAATTTATAAAGTGATGGAAAGGAGGAGCGCCCTTCATGAAAATCGTGCTTGACATCGACCCGCTCAACGAAGAAACCTCGGTGACAATCCATTGCAAAGAAATCACCCCGGCTATCCAGGAGATCCTCGAGTACCTCAAAAGGAATGAAACCGGACTGATTGTCGGAAAGGATGGAGAGAATCAGCACTTAATAAAGCCTGATGAAGTTCAATATTTCCGTTCAGAAGGTGACTCAGTGACAGCTGCTACTTCAGAAGGGATTTTTAAAGTGAAAGAAAAACTATATGAACTTGAACAATCCCTCCCTTCCCACCGTTTTATCAGGATATCCAAGTCAGTCATAGCAAACCTTTACGCCATGAGCCATTTTGAGCCATCCTTTAACGGGACACTCTGTGTTCACTTTAAATCGGGGGAGAAGGAGTATGCTTCACGCCATTATGTCGGACGGATAAAGGAAATTTTAAGAATGAACAGGAGGGAGACGAAGTGAGGGCATTTTTGTACAGAAGCATGATCGGCATATTCTTTGGGGGATTCATTTCTACAGCTGCAGCTATAGCCTTAATTTATTTCGGCGGTCAACCCACGTTAGATGGGCAAAAGTTTATCATAAATGCATTGGGCTTTATTATCAGCGGCTGGCTGTTCACGGTTACTCCGCTTTATTTTGAAATCCGCTCACTTCGCCTGCCCATGCAGACAGCCCTGCATTATCTTACAGTCACGATTGTTTATTTCACATTAGGGCTTTGGATTGGCTGGATTCCGATCGGAGTAAAGAACTTTTTCATCTATCTTGCCATCTCACTATTGGTTTACGCGATTGGCTGGATCGGATTTTATCTATACTTTAAAAATGAATCGAAGAAGCTGAATAAGGATCTGGAGTGCCTCGAATGAGGGGTGTGCAATTACGAATTGTAAGTGCAAAAACGGTCATACAGCGGCTCTGCCATACGAGGAGAATATCATGGGCGTTTCGCAAATAGACATAAGGGAAAACAGTTTTTGAGGTGAGGATTCATGAAGATTAAGGCAATTAGTATTGCCGCTTTCCTGATTATTCTTTCAGCCTGCACCAGTGATCCTGCAATGACGGAAGAAACAGACGAGGGAAAAGTCCAGAGCAGCAATCAGGAAACTGGAAAACACGGAGACTGAAAATCACGAAGCAGCTCACGCCTAAGCTGGAATGAGGGAAGATGGGCATTTACATCACGGGCACAAACAGAAGATCCTGATAATCTCCTGACTGACTCCAAAAAAGTAGTTGAATTCTTAGAAAGCAGTAAGCTGCCGTCTCCTAAGATGTATGGAACCGGCAGATTTGACACAATCAGTGAGCATTCCCGGAATCAAATTCTTGTCTGGCAGGAGGAACGAACCGTCTATAAGATTGAGAAAGCCGAGGGAGCACTAAGGACATTGGAAATTGCAGCTTCTATCAAATAGAAAAACTGCCTGTTCACTTTAACATAAGTGTGCAGGCCTTATTTTTAAAACAGCCTTCACTGACTGATAATGAAATTTGCAAGTCGGAAGCTAATATGTGCATCTTATCATACTCTTCCTGCGTGTCGCCTTGCAATTGGTGTCATTTGGAAATGGCACCCTTATACTGATTATATAAAGATTAAAGGAGGATTCGGATGGAAAGTGTCATTTCTGTAAAAAATTTATCTAAAAATTTTGGTGCCACCCGGGCGATAAAGAATCTTTCTTTTACCGTTTATAAAGGGGAAATCTTCGGAATTATAGGACCGAATGGAGCAGGAAAAACGACAACACTTGAAATACTTGAGGGGATTTCCGTTCCGAGCGGGGGGGAGGTCGAAGTGCTTGGTCTTGTGCCCAGCAAGAAGCTGCGTGAATTAAACAAAAAAACCGGCGTGCAGTTTCAAGCCACTTCCATTCAGAAGAAAATGAAAGTAAAAGAAGCGCTGGATCTCTTTTCTTCCTTTTATGAAGGCCCAACGCAAAAAGATTATTTAATAGACTTGCTTGGTTTGAGAGAAAAAATGAACGTAAAGTTTGATGACCTGTCCGGCGGCTGGAAACAGCGGGTAACGCTCGCCTTAGCCACCCTGCATGAACCAGAGATTCTTTTTCTTGATGAACCGAGCATGGGGCTGGATCCTTCAGCTAGGAGGGAAATGTGGTCATTAATTCGGCTGTTAAGAGAACGGGGCAGCACCATTGTCGTGACCACACACTATATGGAAGAAGCTGAGCAGCTTTGTGATCGGGTGGCAATGATCTACAGCGGCCAATTGAAAGCACTGGATGCACCACGTGAGTTGCTAAATGAAGGGGCTGCTGACTGCCTGGCTTTTACGAGTTCCGGCCTTAGCCGGGAATATTTAAATTCCCTTCCTGGTGTTGAACGAGTGGAGAATAATCTGGACGATTTCAAAGTGTACTGCGATGATCAGCAGACAACAGCTTATCACATTTTCACTCATTGCCAGGAAAAGGGGATACGTCTGACGGGCTTTAAATTTGAGAAGGGCTCACTAGATGATTTATTTGTCCAGTACTTAGAAAAGGAGAAAATCGGATGAATGCCATTGTAAAACTCGCCAGCCTTGAAACGAAAATGTTCTTTAGGGACCGGCTAAGTATGTTCTGGACGTTCCTGTTTCCAGTAGTCATGATTTGGCTGTTCGGTTCCATGTTTGTGGGAGACAACATGAGCCAAAAGGCTTTTGCGGAATACTTTGTTCCTTCATGGATTGGCGTCAATATTGTGACCACTTCCTTTTTTACACTGGGAACTGTCTTAACCAATTACCGGGAAACAGGCGTATTGAGAAGATATCAGTCGACTCCGCTTCAGCCTTGGAAAATCCTCGCCGCCCATACCTTTCAAGGGACTGTCATCTTTGCCATATCCGCACTGCTGCTAATGGTCTTTGGCATGCTTCTCTATGATTTGGCCCTGCCGGCTTTTATCGGAAGTACGCTGCTCTCACTGCTGATCAGCATCCTGGCTTTTTTTCCGTTTGCTTTATTCCTTACATCCTTAGCTAAAAATGCACAGTCTGCAGCAGCCATCAGCTCCTTATTCCTGAATCTGATGCTGTTCCTCTCAGGAGCGACCTTTCCTCTTGAGATGATGCCAACGGTCCTGCAATATGCAGCTAAAATCCTTCCGCTTTATTATGTGATTCAATTGCTGAGGGGAACCTGGACGGAAGCGCCTATTACAGAATATGGGTTTGAAGCTGCTGTTTTAATAGGGATTGGGATTGTGTCTGTTGTACTTGCTGTGCGGTTCTTTCGGTGGAGCGGGAAGTAAGCCCTAAGAGATTGGGGCTTTTTTCATTTTATGATCATATTGAGTTTACAAATATTTGTTAATATTTATATAATTACTTAATTAAAGCTTTAAAGGTGGTTATGAAAATGGAAATCTATCAAGCTTCAATGAAGGATCTAGAAGGAGTTTCCGCTTTATTTAATGTTTATATCGTGTATTTTACAAACAAGCACCCGGTTTGGAAGCAGCAGCCGTTTACAAAAAAGAACGTTTAGAGAAGAAGGATTCTGTCATATATGTGGTGAAGAAGGAAGAAAAGTACCTTGGATTTACTCAGCTTTACCCAACTTTTTCATCTATATCTATGAAAAGAGCCTGGATCTTAAATGACTTGTATGTGGATGCAGAGGCAAGGAAACAGGGAATAGGGGAAAAGCTCATAGACAAAGCGAAAGAGCTCGCTGCTGAAACAGGGGCGGTAAGTATCAGCCTTAGTACGGCTCCTGATAATTTCTCTGCACAAAGAATCTATGAAAAAATCGGGTTTAAGCGGGATGAGCAATTTTATCATTATGAATTAAGCATCTAATGAAAATGAAAAAACGCCTGAAAAAACCAGGCGTTTTTTCATTATTTGAGATTTTTCAGAGCCTCAGCAAACCGCTTAATCCCTTCACGGATATTTTCTTCATTTTCCCTGGCAAACGTAAAACGCACGAATCCTTTCTCAGATCCCATGGTGGTTCCGGGAACATAGATGACACCCCGTTTAATTGATTCCTCAAGCAGCTGATTTTCATTGTGCTCTTTTTTGATCCGGCACCAAAGATGGATTCCGCCTTTCGGAATGCTGAATTCCACTTGGTCTTTCAGGAAATGATCCAGGCTTGAAATAATTGAGTTTCTCCGCTGTTCCAATTGCCTGGCCAGAAATTTTAAATGTGACTCAAAGCCTGCGGACTCAATAAAATCATTCGCAATCCATTGCGAATAGCTCCCATGGCCGAAATCCACCTGCTGCTTGGCATCTGATAATCGCTCAATTACCGATCTGGGGCCAATGATCCAGCCGATTCTAAGCCCGGAAGCGACAATTTTGGTCAAAGAACTAATATATAAAACAATGCCGTGGCGGTCCAGGGATTTGAGTGTATTCATTTTTTCACCGGTAAAGGGTGTTAGGCTGTAAGGATCATCTTCCACCACCGGAATCCCGTATTCAGAGGACAATTCAAGTATTTTTCTGCGCCTGTCTTCAGGAAGCAATGTGCCCGTTGGGTTTTGAAAAATAGGATTTAAAAAGATCATCTTTATTCGATGCTTTTTATATAAGGCTATAATATCATCAGGATTTACTCCATGCTTCCCTGTTTTTAAATAATAGGTTTTGACTCCGGCTGATTTATAGATTGGCAGGCTGTAGTGATAAGATGGATCCTCGATGGCAACAGAGTCCCCGGGTTTTAAAAGGCATTGGACGACAAGGTGCAGGGCCTGCTGGGCACCGGATGTAATAAGTATGGAAGAAGGGCTGGTGTCGATGCCCCGGAACTCTTTTACATGATCAGCCAGTGTACTTCTCAGAATTTCATTTCCCTGCGGGTGATCATACCCCAGTGTCCCGATAAAAGAGCGATTGGAAGTAATCTCTCTTAGCGAAGCCAAAGGAAAGAGGTCTTGAGAGAGTTCCCCGCTGGCCAGGTTGATCAGTTTTGTCTCTGCCAGTTCTTTATGGATCCTTTGTGTGACTGGCAAGTTGGGCAAAAAGGAGCCTGCTTCAATATACCGGTTCCAGCTTGGAATACGTCTTTTTGCCATTCCCCAAATATCCTTGCTTACCATCGTACCGCTTCCCCGATTACGTTCAACAATCCCGTTTGACTCCAATTCATCATATGCAGCAACAACCGTGCTTCTATTGATATCAAACTGTTTTGCTAATCCTCTTTCTGAGGGCAGCGGTTTGTCTGGCGGGAAGGTGCCATCTGCTATTCCGTTTTCTATATAAATCGCCAGCTGTTTATAAATAGGTGTTTTTGATTTTCTGTCAGGTTTCCAATTCAATTGAAACATCCTTTTCGTCAAATTGAACTTTATATTTATTATATCAGCCTTTCTTTAAAATATAGGGTTAAGGGATTTAATAAGAGTATGGGCTGTTCGATAAATAAAGCGCCCGGCTTAAATGCCGGACGCTTTATTCTTACTATTCAAGATTGGCATGCTTGCCATACATCTTTGTTGTATCCAACCTTTAGGTTAGGGAAAGCATCTTTCACTGCTTTTACCGCATGAAGACCTTCATTGGAGTACCTATTTCCACGATATCGATATGACCTCTACTTCCTTTACAAGCTCAATGGCTTCCGGAATGTTGACTAAATCTAAAGCTAATTGTAATTCCATCTATGCTCACTCCTGAATTTTTTTATTTGTTCTGCCGGTTTATACTCGTCCGGATCATTTTTTGAAGTCGCAATTGGGTATTACTATTACTAGCCTGGATCCTAAAGTCAAACTGAACAATTGCTAGTATATTATGTATGTCTAAATTATTAAAGTACGCACTTTTATTTTATATAGTGACTAAAAGTATACTATTGGTTATAATAGGCTTGGAGGTGAATTTGTATGTCACGAATGCAGGATAAAGTGTTTAACTGTGAAAAAGAACTAACGCTCTCCGTTATCGGCGGTAAATGGAAAATGCTGATATTGTGGCATCTGGGCAAAGAAGGAACCAAGAGATTTGGTGAATTAAAGGCTCTAATGCCGGGGATTACTCAGAGAATGCTTGTTAACCAATTAAGAGAATTAGAAGAAGATCTGATTGTAAAGCGCGAAGTCTATCCAGTCGTTCCTCCGAAAGTAGAATATTCTCTAACTGAACAGGGAAGAACGCTGATGCCTATTCTGGATGCCATGTATAAATGGGGGAAGAATTATATGGAAACGGTTGTCGAGGATTCTTCGGCAAGTAAAGAATCAATTAAATAATCTATACGTAACAGTATGCCAGGGAGAGTCTTCTCCCTGGTTTTTTGCATTCAGCAGGAGGTGGATATAATTAGTATACTTTTTTACACTATATTCTTTATATAACATTAATTAAATAAAAAGTGCGTACTTTTATTTATTGTTTGTAGGTTTTATACTAACTTCTGCTGCAGCAAAATAATGTACGTCATTTTGGGCCGATTAACCGGCAGCCCATATAACTTAACTTAACAAAATGGAAAGGGTGAGGAACATGTCAGGTTTACATGCCAGGCATCATAAAGTCTGCACAAAATGCATGTCATTTTCAGCCAATCATGAGGTTTGCCAAAAATGCGGCAATACAAATTTGATGAATCTTAAAATCACTGTACAATCCGGGAAGAACCAGAAAACGGTTAAGACAGGCACTGGCTAGCCGGCCTTGAAAGGAAAAGTTAAAAGGAAGGAAGAGAAACATGGATGCAATGACATTTGTACTGTTTGGGGCAACAGGGGACTTGGCGAAACGAAAAATATTCCCTGCTTTATTTAATTTATTTTTGGATCAAAAATTGCCGGATCCTATTTCGATCATAGGCGCCGGGAGAGGAGATCTTTCAGATGGCGCTTTTCAGGATCATGTTGAAGAAGCCATTAAGACATTTTCAAGAAACTCTATTAAAGATGCAACCAGCCTAAAAAAATTTATTGGATCCTTCCGCTATTGCCGTTTAGATGCAGGAAATGCCGATGAATATAAAGCACTTCTTGCCGTAGTAAAGCAGCGTGAAGGCGAATTGAAAATTCCTGAAAATCGCATGTTTTATCTATCTGTAGCTCCGGGATTATTTGATGTAATTGCTTTAAACATCAAAAACAGCGGTTTAGGCTCAACAAAAGGCTGGAAACGTCTGATTATCGAAAAGCCGTTTGGGCATGACTTAAAATCTGCTCAAAAGTTAAATGAAAATCTAAGCATGTCTTTTGAAGAAGAGGAGATCTTCCGTATAGACCATTACCTGGGGAAGCCGATGGTTCAAAATCTTGAAGCGCTGGGATTCGCAAATCCAGTCCTGCAGGCATTATGGAATAATCAGCATATTGCGAATGTCCAAATAACTGCCAGTGAAACGGTAGGGGTGGAAGATAGAGCTGGATATTATGATCAGGCTGGGGCCCTCCGTGACATGTTTCAGAATCATATGCTGCAATTGTTCATGATGACCGCTATGCAGCTTCCGAAGAAATTTAGTGCAGAAGACATCCGCTATGAAAAAAGAAAGGTTATGGAGTCACTTCGGCCGTTAATGAAGGAAGATGTTAAAAACCATGTGATTCGCGGTCAATATGGTCCAGGGGAAATCCACGGTGAAGCAACTGCCGGATATACAGAGGAACCCGGAGTAGACAAATCATCATCAACAGATACCTTTGCAGCAGCACGGATATGGATAGATGATGACAATTGGGGCGGCGTGCCCTTCTATATCCGTACAGGTAAAAGAATGAGAGAGAAATCTACCCGCATTGTGATTGAATTCAAAAATCCATTAAAGGATAGGTATAGTACGCAAAATTCTAAAACGGCACCCAACCTATTAGTGATCGAAATCAATCCGAATGAAAGTGTTACCTTTCAATTTAATAGTAAAAACCCTTTAAACAATGGAAGGATCGAGCCTGTTCATGCCGATTTTTCAGCTAAACAGGAAAACGTTCCGGAAGCTTATGAGCTTCTGATTTTTGATGCCATTCGCGGGGACTCCACCTTTTTTGCGCATTGGAATGAAGTAGAACTGGCATGGAAATGGGTAGAGCCTATTTTAGAGGCTTTTAAAGACAACTCGGTTCCGCTGCATTATTATCCATCGGGCTCAATGGGCCCTGACACTTCTTGTCAGTTATTAGCGGAAGATGGGTTTAAATGGTGGTAAAAGATTTAGGGGGAGGATATTTAAAATGAAAGTTGGATTAATTGGTTTAGGAAAAATGGGATTAAACCTGGGAAAAAATTTAATGGATCAAAAGTATGAAATTGCAGCCTTTGATGTAAATAAAGAAGCTGTAGAAGAAATGACGAACTACGGAGCCCAAGGGACTGCCAGCTTGAAAGAACTGGCAGAATCTCTTGAGAAACCAAGAGTTCTTTGGATTATGGTTCCTCATGATGTGGTGGATTCAGTCATTGAAGAGATTACACCGTTTTTGGACAGGGGTGATATCTTGATTGAAGCGGGCAATTCTCATTACAAAGAATCGATCCGCAGATACAGCCAGTTGAAGGAGTATGGCATAAGCTTTATGGATGCGGGAACATCCGGCGGCATGGAAGGCGCACGAAATGGGGCGTGCTACATGGTTGGCGGGGATCTTGAAGCCTGGAAGATTGTTGAGCCTTTATTCAAGGATACTGCAGTAGAAAACGGATATCTCTATGCTGGAAAAGCAGGGAGCGGCCATTTCTTGAAAATGGTCCACAATGGAATTGAATATGGAATGATGGCAGCCATCGGAGAAGGCTTTGAAGTGCTGGAGAAAAGTGAGTTCGATTTTGACTATGAAAAAGTAGCGAAAGTATGGAACAACGGATCTGTTATTCGCTCATGGCTCATGGAATTAACAGAACGCGCTTTTTCAAAAGATGCAAATCTGGATGAAATCAAGGGAGTTATGTATTCTTCAGGCGAAGGCAAATGGACCGTTGAAACAGCTTTGGATCTGCAGGCCGCAACACCGGTTATTGCCATGTCCCTGTTGATGCGCTATCGCTCACTAGACAATGATAGTTTTACGGGTAAAGTGGTAGCGGCCCTTCGCAATGAATTTGGCGGGCATGCAGTCGAGAAAAAATAACAATATAAATAAATTTTAATATGAAGGGGTGGAAATCATGAAAGTATTAGATGCAAAGATCATTCATACAAAATATGGCATTGAAACCTATATGGATCTTGTGAAAAATGTGGAGGCAAGAGACATTCATTTTCCATCAGAGCCGGCTCTTTATTACGAAATCACGGTAGGTGTAGAGTACCTTAGATTAAGAAAAGAAAAATATTATGACAGTGAAAAAAATTACTTTAAGATTCGCATGAATCTTAACATGGACTCAATCACTCTTAGCGAAACAAAGACAGAAAGCTTATTTGCCGTTAAGGATAAATGTGAGAGAGAAGCAACAAAAGAACTGGTGGGGGAGTGGCTGATCCAAACAAATGCTTTTAGACAAGCGATTCAGAAATTAATTGATGAAAAGAAAGTGGAAAATGTTCAAACAGAGGAAGACATAAAAAAAGTCTTAGGCACGATTAGGTTTTTGGAGAGAATACTTGAGATAAAACCTGAAGATGTTTTAAGCGCTAAATTTGATAGGAAGCTTGAGGTTTGCTGTTAAATAAAGAGTCCTTGGATTAGAACTTTTAAAAGCAAGACTGACTTCTGTGGCAGTCTTGCTTTAAAATGAACAATAAAAAAATCAAAAGTTAATTGTTGACTTATTCAACTGTAATGGATATCATTACAGTATATCCAGTATTACTTTTTATCCATGTCGATTTGGACTTGTAAATGATAACTTATACTTGAACAGTAACTGTAATGTTTATTATTACATTTTAAACATAAGGAGTGTTTTTAATTGGTGAATTTATTCTTATCATCAAGCTGCGGTTCCTGCCGGAAAGCCCGGGCATGGCTTGAGGAGCATCAAATAGAGTATGTTGAACGGAATATTGTAACAGATCCGCTTACAGTGGATGAAATTAAATCAATTCTTCGTCTTACAGAAAATGGGACAGAGGAGATTATTTCAACTAAATCAAAAACTTACCAGGATCTGAACGTGAATATTGATTCCATGCCGCTGAAAGAGTTATATCAATTAATTATTGATAACCCGCAAATGCTCCGCGGACCGATTATTCTGGATGAAAAAAGACTCCAGGTCGGCTTTAACGAGGATGAAATCCGCAGCTTCCTTCCACGGAAGTTTCGTACGTTTTCATACAATGAACTGCAAAGATTGGCTAACTAGACAGCGCAGTCTGTAAATTCTTGACAAGTCATTCTGTAACACTTAGTCTTACAGTACAGTATCAGAAGTATAGGAGGCCGGCCATGAATAGCGATTTTACTCTTGCCATTCACAGTCTAACTTATCTCGCTCTGCAGCTGGATCGCATGTCAACGAGCGATGCGATTTCTGAAAGTGCAGGTGTCCATCCGGTCCGCATCCGAAAAGTCCTGAGTTTATTAAAAAAACATGGATTTATTAAATCGAAAGAGGGATCGGGCGGCGGATTTATTTTTGCCCGGGATTTAAGTGAAGTGAATCTTTGGGATATTTATAAGATTACATCTGAAGGTGCACTGCAGCCGAAGTGTCCGGATTCAAATGAAGCGTGTGTAGTGGGTGCGAATATGCAAAGAGTTCTGGTCAGCATCTTTTTAGGTGCAGAGGAACATTTGGGTGAATATTTGAAGCACTATACCTTAAAAGATATTGTTGATCTCATCCATAAAGAAAAATAATTGGGAGCTTCCAGGCTTTCCAGCAGCTAAAATGTAATAAAAAATGTTACAGTTTTAAAAAACTCTTCTAAGAAGGTGAATGAAATGATGTCCAACCATAATGCCATTTTAAAAACGGGAGATTGGGTTAAGGGGAAATCCCGTGACGGGGAACTGATCATTGGCTATATCGAGAACCTCGAAGAAGGAATGATTAAGACAAAGGTGATTTCGAGTGATAATAAAACCATTGAAGGCAAAATCATTCCGCTGCAGAGCAAACAGGTTAAGAAAATGCCGGCGGCGAAAGTGGCTAACAAGGAACAGATTCATTTCCTAATTGATCTTGCTCTTTCCACTGGAGATGAAGAATGGTTCTTTGAATTGTCCACAAAGCTGAACTCAATGAGAGAGCTTGTGAAGGATGTTAAATAAATCCGGTGCCTGTGTCAGTCTGCTTATCAGCAGGTGGATGCAGGCACTTTGTTTTATTGTGCAGATTATCCCATAATAATACCATTTTAAGAGGTATTAGGGCTTGGATTTCGAATATATTATTTCAGGGGATATACCACTATTTTTGTAAGATTTAATATCGCGTAATGGCGGATTGGGAGGATAGCCTTTAATAAAAATAGTACGAATAGTTTTGTCCGTCATTATTATTCCTTTAGCACTTTATATGTTAATTACTAATAACTTTGAGTGGATGCCCTTTAATTTGTATTTGTTAAGCTTGTTTATGATGGTGATGGGGACGGATGAGTTTATAAAAGGCAGAAAAAAGTATGGGTATTTAATTGTAGCTGTTTCATTTTTTATGGTTTTTATAGCTTTTTACATTTGGTAAAAAGGTAGCATGTGAGTGATCATGCAATATTCTTTTTAAAGGGATGATTTTATATCAAATACAATATCAGTCAAATGCTGGCAAGAAAAATAATAACTGCATCTATAGCAGGGTCGCTGTTCGCCGTTTTGTTAGGTCTGATTGCAGCGGATCCGTTTGCCGGAGAATTAAATTCAGCTGGCGAGTATTTTCAGGGAGTTATGTTGTCCATTCCCTTCTATCTTCTGTACAGCTTCCCGGTCATTTTGGTTTATGGCACAGTAACTTCTGTCATTAGTGACTGCATAGCCTTATTCATATCGAATCATACAAACAGGAAACTGGAATTTTATATTTCATTACTCCTTCACTTGCTTTTTGGATTAATTCTGCTTGGATTAAGTTTAGCTGCAGCTGTATTATATTTCGTTACGGATATTGTTTTACGCCGTAAACAAATCGGCGGCTGGAGCAATGCTTTGAAATCATTATGTTTGCCGGTTTTCATCTGGATTGTGTTTATGGGCGGCGTGTATCTTATGGATGTTGGTGGAATTTGATGTGTATTGTCCAAGTCAGCCTATGTTTGTCCGAACACAATGGAATTCGATGAAAATTATTACAATACACCATTCCCTCCATTGCCCATAAACTGAAATCGGGGTGATGAATATGTTTAGACTAAACCAAAAAGACATAGAAGCCTATCATCAGAAATATTTCCGCCCTTCCTGCTTGCGAGCGTTAAATCTAAGGTTTAGCACCTGGGATTTCTTTGCTGCCTTCTATGACAAAACTCACGATCAAATCAAGATTCCTCCTCAATTGACCATAACCCCCGAAGACACGGTTCTCAATTACTTCAGTATCTTGCGCGAAGCTGAAAATATGGGCGGCAGAAGCTGCGGCACCATAGGCCAGGCAAAAATTCCATTCCCTATTGCTTATAATTTTTTGTCTCGCGAATATCAGAATAAATTAAGCTATGAAGGGTATGTCCAATCATTTTCTGGGATAGGGCACACAAGCTTAATCAAGCTATGCCGAGTTCCAGATGGAAAGCGTGGAATACGATTTTTTTATGAAATTGAAACGATTGTAGGAGCTAAAGGCAAGAATGCTGAGTACTTTGGATATTCTTACGGATTCATCAGTCTTGTACATGGAGAAGAAGGTTTTCGAATTTCTGAAATAGGTAAGATAGATGAAGATTTCCTGTGCGCACCATACCATGGGTGGGATCAGGATGGGGAAGCTGTTGTAGAGGTGAAATATGGACATTGGTGCAATTTGATACAGCATATTTATCCAACGGTTAGAAATGAATACATTAAAAATATTTATTTTCATGGTAAGGATGGAGCAGATTATTGCTTCATATTTGCTGTTTTAACCAATGGTACCGATATAGAAATTGCCCAATTCCGTAAAAGTGGAAATGACGAGTGGAAGCAGGTTGACAGGAAGCCTGAAGAAGAGTGTGTACGGAATAATGAAACTCACTAAATGCAGGCTGTTAGAAAGTGATAGATGATTTATGCGAATAACTTTTGAAAAAATAAAGTGCAATTAAGAGTTTTATTTATAAAATCTAAATACCCCCACAAAGTGTGGGGGGCAGCGGTCACCAAATATAAGCACCTTCACATGTATTAGCCTTAGGCTCATAATAGCAATGCTGTTTGAATTGTCCTGAGAACGGCTGATCGTACCATGTTGGAGGACAAGCAGCGTACGGATTGAAATACCAGAGAGCAAACTTGGAAGGATGCTGTCTCCAATAATCTAAGGTTTGTTTGGCCAACCTCTTTTCCACACCTCGTGCCCTGTTGTAAAAGACATTTCCTTTTTGTACGGCTTCAAAAGAATAATTCCCTCCCTGCACCTGGAAAATGACTTGCGGGATGGTCCTTAAGCCTTCAAAATCGAGGCAATTAGCTTTTCGGCGGTTGACGATTACATTTCCAACCATCAGCATCCCCAGTTTTCCTTCACCTTCGGCCTCTGCTCTCATCATCCTGGCCATTAAAGCCACATCGCTGTCGGTATATTGTACCCTTGGCACTTTTTATCACCTCTAAAGGAATTGTATTAAGAAATTCTGCAAACATGTTAACTCGAGAAAATATTAATTGGGGGTGCAAACTGCATCGCGTTCAGCACCCCCTTATTAGATATATAAATATTAGAGTTAATGAGCTTGCTAATTTATATGCTATGTCTGTTAGAGAAATGCAGAAAAGTAAACATTGGGTGAAACTTTCACTTTGGGAATTCGTACCACTATTTAAGGGGGAAGGTATCTTGAAAACTAAAGATGATAAAAGAGAAGTAAGCCTGAAAAATTTATTATATGGTATAGGCCTATTTATTTTCGGTGGTATGGCTTTAACAAATGTGACGACACCACTGCCATCAAAGGAAGAAACGAAAGAATTTCTTCTGTTTACTTTTGGAAGTGCATTAATCTATTACTTTTTAGTAAGTATCTACTACATAGGCGGATTTTGGAGAAAGGTTTTTTATACGGTGTTAATTCTGCTATTCTTGTTTAGTATATTTATGGTATTTTATTTGATTACACATTCAATACCGCACTAATAATTAGAAAGGGACAAGGAGACAGGTTCTGTTCCCGAATTTTTAACTGGGACGAGGAACCTGTCCCTCTGTCCCTCCCTCTGTCCCTCTCTTAAACACTGGTGCAGGAATCCCCATTGTTGTTTTTCCAGGCCTGGTTTTAAGTGCCGAAAATAAGAAACAACCCGCAATGACAATGATGCTTCCAATGGCTTGTATCCAGTTCATAACTTCTCCTAAGAAGATAAAAGCCAAGAGGGCTGTGAAAATCGGATTAAAGTTCAGGAACAGCCCGGAAGCGCTTGGTCCCAGCTGGCTGATCCCGATGTTCCAGAGCACCATGCATAGGACTGTTGAAATCAGACCCGTATACAGAATGGATAAAAGAAAGGAAGCACTGACATCTGTAACGGTGAAATCAGCAGTGCCGAATGGCAGTAGAGCAAGAAGGCCAAATATGCCTGAGTACAAGATGGACATCATTGGTGAAACAAAAGACATGGCCCATTTGCTGCAGACCGAATAGATTCCCCACATACCTACAGCTGCCATCATATAGAGATCTCCCACATTAAATTCCATTGAAAATAATAATTCCAAGTTCCCTTTTGAGAGGACAAGCAAAACGCCGAATAATGAAACATACATGGAAAGGAATTGAAGTGAATTCATTTTTTCTTTAAGAAAAAAGAAAGAGAATGCAGCAATCGAAAACATGTTCAATGTTGAAATTAACCCAACATTCGTAGCCGATGTTTTTTCAAGTGCCATGAATTGCAGAGCCTGAAACAAAGCTACGCCTGTGATGCCCATCAGAAATAATGGCAGTAAGGCATTTTTCGGCGGAATTAGCCGTTTCTCTTTATGCCAGACAAGAGGAACGAGGCAGATAATGGCGATGGTCCATCTTAAAATGGTTAAGGTAATAGGAGTTGCGTGGTCCACAAGCGTTTTTCCAACAATAAAATTTCCGCCCCAAAGTAAGCTTGTTAATAAAAGGAGAAGATAATATTTCACGTCATTTAGCCCCTTTTCAGAGCCATTGTGCACAATGACATTGTTTATATGAATAATTTTAACATTTTTTACATTAAACAAAAGATAATTTTGTATAATGATATTAATTCGAAATAATTAAAAGTATATTGGATTATTAGTATAAAAAATTCAGTTTGGGTATGTGAATTGAACAGGATTTTGAATAATTGAAAAGGGTGGATGGACAGTGGAATCGATTGTAAGTAAGGTACTGGATCACCTGGATATAAAAATTTTGGATTTGCTTCAAAAGGATGCGCGGATCAGCAATCTGGAACTGTCGAAAAGAGTGAATCTGTCAGCTCCGGCTGTGCATGCGAGAATTAAGAGGCTAGAAGCGGAAGGGTATATCCAGGAGCATGTCGCTATTCTAAGCCATGAGAAGCTGGGCTTTGATTTATTATGCTTCGTGTTTATGAGCACCAATATGCATCAGGCGGAAAAGCTGGAATCTCTTGAAAAGACGCTGGAATCCATGAAGGAAGTTTTAGAATGTCATTGTTTAACAGGAGAGTATGATTATCTTTTGAAAGTGGCGTGCAAGGATCGCAAGGGGCTGGAGATGTTCATCAGGAAGCTGAATGAAATGGGAATCACGAAAATACAGACCAGCCTGGCGCTGAGGGAGATTAAGGATTCGACGGTGCTGCCGATTCAGGAATAGCATTTTTATGGGGAAATTGATACCTTTTCCAGAAAAAATCGTAGAATCTAGAAACAAAGTTCAGGAGGGATTAGGTTGACGAAAAAGCTCGCGCAGCTCCAAACCCGTCATTATGTGCTTTTTGGCGCAGTAATTGGTTCTATGATCGGATTAGTGGCTTATGTGAAAGATTGGATTTAAACGATGGATGACCAGCCGATTAGCTTTTCTGTATGAGGGTATTCTTGTCTGTGTTTAAAACAAACATAATCAGGAAAAATACCTATAAGTACTTGTGCAGGGGAGGAGACAAAAATGCCATACGATAAACTAAGCGATCTGCCAGACTCTGTTAAAGACAATCTTCCGCATCACGCCCAGGAAATCTTTAAGGAAGCGTTTAATTCTGCAAGTGAAGAGTATGACGAAGAAGAAACGGCCTTTAAGGTGGCCTGGAGTGCAGTGAAGAAGAAATATGAGAAGAATGATGATGATAAATGGGTTGAAAAGGAAGAGTAACTAGTTAAAAGGTGTCCGGTTTGAGGACACCTTTTTTCAATCTTCTTCCGCCTCATTCTCAACATATTTCTTCAAGTTCTGGTATTGATCTTCAAACACAAATTTAACCGTCCAGCCTAAAAGTTTGGTTGTCAGCTTATAAAAGAGGCTGCTCGGAATCAGGCTTGCTTCTACAATCAGACGCGTCCCGTCATGTTCCCTTGATAAGAGATACCTTGAAATGCTTAATCCCTCTTTGGAATGGGAGTGCATAACCACTTTATAGGGAGCCTCATATTCGATCAGCTCGGATTCGATTTTGAGGATTTTTTTATCCAATTTCTGAACGGTAACAAACTTGGTCCCAGGCTGCGGGACTGCTTTGTTTTCCTCATTGTCATAAATGTTTTCGATCAGCATGGTATTCCAGAGCTTTATTTTTTCATCGTCATCCACGTATTTAAAAACCAAATCAATCGGGGCGTGAATGACATCTTCATACCTGTAAACTAGAATTTCTTCCATTTTAAAATCCTCATTTTCTATTTAATCAAAAGCATCTTACTAGTTTTTTCGGCAAAGCTTGCTGGAATTTAATAAAGGTTATTATTTTGTAAATTTTCTGAAACTAAATAAGCCATCATCCGTATAGAGAAATAAGGGGTGATGGACATGTCAGGAATAATTATTATGGGTTTGCTTCTTATTATTGTGATTGGTATTAGCGGATCCAAACCATCAAAACGTACTTATGATAGAGGGAATTCCTCCTCCCATCATTATATAGGAGATTATAGCAGCAGCTCGGATAGCTGTGATAGTTTTAGCGCTGATGGCGGCGGCTGCGGAGGAGGCGGTGACTGAATCCAGGCAATATTATAAAAAATAGAGGTGCTAAATGAAATATTTTTGGAAACTGGCTGCCGGGTTATGGCTGGTTATGGCTTTGGCAGGCTGCATAGCGGAAGAATATGATTTCACTCCGCCAGCTGTAACTCTCTCAAACACCGATAGTGTACAGTCAGCAGAATTAAAGGAAGCAAATGTTGATTGGAGAGGAGAAAATAACAAGCAGATCAAGAAAGAAACAAATGATTGGATATCATTTGCGAAGAAACAGAAAGCACTGAC
The DNA here is from genome assembly GCF_001591465.1 of Cytobacillus firmus NBRC 15306. Taxonomy (GTDB): domain Bacteria; phylum Bacillota; class Bacilli; order Bacillales; family Cytobacillaceae; genus Cytobacillus; species Cytobacillus firmus. The sequence goes on along the minus strand of NZ_BCUY01000014.1, from coordinate 36,366 downwards.
CTATGATGCCGGGAAAAAAATAGATCTGCTGTTTGACAGTGAAGATTTTATGGTGGAAGAATTATCAGTTTCCCTATGGAAAAATGATAAGGAGATTCAATTAGCCCTAAATGACCATCGTTCTTTTTCTCTTCCTGAAGAAAAAGGTGAATATGTAATAGAAGTGAATCTTCGTTCTGATAGAGGAAGTGCACAATATGCAGGGAATGTGGTTATTCAGTAATCAGAGGATCTTCCAAATTTGGATTTAGATTCGCTAATTTTATTTCTGATGGTTCATTTCAAATGGATAAAGGGGTGGAAGAGTTCTGTCTGGATTCGGGCTATAGACAATCACAAAAGATTTGGAAAAAGAAGTTTGGTGAACCGGAATATCTGTTAAAGGATTATTGGGGTAAAGGGCTCATAGCCCATTCATTATGGGATGCATGGCATTAGCTGCAAAGGAGGGAGGGGCAGTTGGCATCCGGGCTAACTCCGTCTCTGATATTCGGGAAATAAAAAAACAAGTCGATCTTCCGGTGATCGGCATCATCAAACAGGTATATAACGGCCATCCAGTCTTTATTACACCAACCTTGAAAGAGATAGATGCTATAGCTGATACGGGTGCTGAAATCATTGCTACAGATGCAACGAACCGGATCCGTCCGGATGGAAAGAGTCTGGAAGTGTTTTATCAGGAAGTAAGATCAAAGTACCCTCATATTCTGCTGATGGCAGATGTCTCTTCAGTGGAAGAAGCCATTTTTGCTGATAAGCTGGGGTTTGATATTGTCGCACCCACAGTATAGGCATTCATATAGTCTCCCCGTTTCTTCTGCGAATGGATTCAAGTTATTTTACCTTTTTGAAGGCTCCTTTTGCCAAATATATGAATAGGTGAAACCAATTTATTTCCAAATCGTACTAATAAATATAGTCATTTTGGGACCCGCGAGGTAAGTTGGAGGCTTGTTAATGAATTTCATTACACGAAAAACAAAATCACTTTGGAAAGATCAAATAGCCGGTCAGAGCTGTGAAATAAAGGATCCTGCAGATTTCTCCTGCATTGATCCATATGTTTCAGGGAAAAAGATTGTTCTGCTGGGAGAGAGCAGCCATGGGATCGGAGATTTTTATAGAACAAAAGTGAATATGATTAAGTATTTACATAAGGTCCATGGATTTAATGCTGTTGTATTGGAGAGCGGCTTGCTTGAAGCGATATTAAGCAGAAGACTTCTGAAAAACCTGCCTGCTAAAGAACAAATTCAGCACAGTCTTCTTGATATTTTTCATAATGAAGAGATGATTCCTTTATTTCAGGAGTCCTGGGCAGATGGCCTTCATATTTCAGGAATGGATATTCAGCCCGCATACCAGGAGGTCTCTCAGCGGATGCTGGAATGGCTTGGACTCCATTCAGATGAAGAACTATATGATTCCATCCATCAGGCAGAAACAGTATTTTTCACCATTGATGAGGAGCTAAGGGGACAAACGAAAATACGTAAGCAGCTCAGAGAACAAATACATATGTGTATGGAACTATATCATACAAGTCTGGAACTTTTTCAGACCAGATTGAAGGAAGCTGATTTGGAAAAAGAAAAGATCTTTTTAATTATTAGGAAAGGACTTGAAAATCGGCTAAAGTGGCTGGAAATCAATACAAAAAGCTGGATTGCATCTGGCATCATGCGGGGAACGAATATGTTCAAGAACCTGCAGTGGTTATTAGAAGAGTATTACAAGGGTGAAAAAGTCATAGTTTGGGCTCATAATTTTCACATCAGGAAAAGCAAAACAGTAACTTCTAAGCTGTTTGGAATTACGAATGTAGGACAGCTGCTATCAAAATGTTATGGCGATCAGGTTTATTCGATAGGTTTTTATGCAGGAGCAGGTGAGTTTGCTTCCCTGCTAAGAGTTCGCTTTTCCATTGATGCCTCCAAAAATAAGCACCTGGAAAGTTTGTTCATGGAGGCTTGCCGGCATGACAGCTTTGTGCCTTTATGTGACAAGGGGCTTCCGGAACGAAACTGGATGAAGCGGAGATGGCAGCTCCTTGAAGCAGGGATGATGGGGCAGCTGCCGATTTCCATTTATCCTCAAAAGCATTATGACGGTATCTTTTTTTGCAGAAAGGTGCAGCCGCCCGTTTATTTAGAATGATGAATGAATGAGAGCAGGCAAGAATATGTGGTCATAGCGACTATAAATCCGACTACTCGGCGATTCTTCCTCGGGACTTTATTTTTATTAATGCAAGGTCCTGCTTCTCCAAAAAATGAGTGCTGGGACATCAATCCGGGATGAATAATGGGCCGCCGGTCAGGCATTCTAATTAAGAATGCTTAGTAAAAGGAGATTGATGATCTATGTACTTTTATAAAGAAGATTTAATCAATATGATTGTACCTGATAAGCCGGATCCGCATGCGGCGAGAGTGCTGCAGGAGGCGTTGGGCGGACAGTTTGGCGAAATGCGGACAATGATGCAGTTCTCATTCCAGAGTGCGAATTTCAGAGGCAAGGCGAAGCAATACCGCGATCTGATAAGAGGCGTATTTTTGGAAGAGCTGAGCCATGTGGAGCTTGTCCAATCCACGATTAATCAGCTTCTGAATGAAGCGGGAGGGGATATGCCCGGCAACCAGGCAGCAGATGGGGCCCCTTTGGATGATGTCATCCAGGGTGGAGCGAATCCGCATCATTTTATTATTGGGGCAAAGGCATCTCTTCCAGTCGATGCTGGCGGAAACCCGTGGAATGGCTCCTGGGTATATGACCATGGCAACCTGGTGGCGAACCTTCTGAATAATGTGGTTCTTGAATCCACTGGAGTTCTTCAAAAATCAAGGATTTACAAAATGAGCAGCAATAAGACGCTGAGGGAAACGATTGCCTTCCTAATAGTGCGGGATAATGCCCATCAAAATGCCTTCGCCAAAGCACTGGAAACGCTGGGTGTTGATTGGGGCAAACTATTCCCGATTCCTAATTATGATTTAAATAAATACCCTGAATGCCGTAAGTACGTTGAAATGGGCTTCCATAAAGCCCAGTTTAATTTCAGGCTTGATGAGACCCGGATTGGTGAGATTTTTCAAGGAACCACTCCTAGCAGAAATGGCGGAGACCTTGCCGTTGTAGAACCGCCAAAAGGCTATCCTGTCCCAGAAATGCCTGACATGCCGAATGAACATGCACCTGGGCTTTTTGATTTGAATAATTAGTTTTTTCGAATGGCGTCCTGAATATAGGAGCCATTTTATTTTATACATTTTTAAGGTTTCCTTTAGCATTTTTGGGGAATCTATACTTATCTAATCAATGAAGAACTTGTTTGTTCCTGAAAGGAGTGTCGTGGATGGAGTCTATTTGGCTCGAGTATGCCTGGGCATTATTGATATTAATTGGACTGGAAGGATTGCTGTCGGCTGACAATGCTCTTGTCTTAGCTGTCATAGCGAAGCATTTACCAGAAGATCAGAAGAAAAGAGCGATAAATTACGGAATCATTATGGCTTTTGTTTTCCGGTTTGGTGCGCTATTTGCCATATCATTTATTGCAAACGTCTGGCAGATCCAGGCGATCGGAGCTGCCTACTTATTGTACCTTGGCTTAAAACATGTGATTAAGGCCAAGTTCGGGAAAGAAAACGAAAATATTCGTGAAGATGTGAAGGAAGAAGCGGCCGGGAAAGGATTTTGGCCTACAGTAGGAAAGATTGCATTAGCTGATCTTGCCTTCGCCATCGATTCGATTCTTGCTGCAGTTGCACTGGCACTTGGTTTGCCGGATTCACCGCTTGACGATTTCGGCGGCATGGATGGCGGCCAGTTTATTGTAGTGGTGCTTGGCGGGATTGCCGGACTGATCCTGATTAAGTTCGCGGCAACCTGGTTTGTAAAGCTGCTTGGCAAAAGGCCCGCATTGGAAACAACGGCTTATGCGATTGTCGCCTGGGTTGGTGTCAAGCTTGCTGTTATCACACTGGCCCATGAGGATATCGGTGTCCTTGATCATCATTTTCCTCATAGTACAGGCTGGACTATCGTCTTCTATGGCGTATTGGTGGCCATTGCACTGCTAGGGTGGTTTGCTCCGGGTAAAAAGCAAACTGAGGGTGAAGCTTTATAAAGAGAAATGCGTTGATCTTAGGATTAACGCATTTTCTTATGGACAGCTTTTGCGGGCTGTCTATTTTTAATTGGGAAAATAAAACTGCTGCAACATTCGATTAAAGTATAAAAAATTACAGGTGATATTAAAAGAGTGCTAGTGATAACGCTTTCATGAACTGGGAATAAAGTTATAATTTTTCCTGTAGACAGGTAATTCTTATCCATTATAAAGGGGGAAAAGAAAGTGGAAAGTCGTTTCTCTTATGCTGTTGATATTTGCATTTATTGCAGCAGGGTGCAGCCAGGGAACCGGCGGCGGAAGCAGTGAAGTAAGTGTCGGGATTGTTTTGCCAACGAAAGATGAGCCTAGGTGGGTTCAGGATGAGCAAAGATTTAAAGATGCGTTAAAAGGAACGGAATACACAACTGAAATTTTATTTAGCCAGGGATCTTCGGCTAAGGAAAAAGAAAATGTAGAGACTTTGCTGAACAAAGGGATCGATGTACTGATCATCTGTCCTCAAGATGGTGATGCAGCTGCAGCGGCGGTTGAAGCCGCAAAGAAGGATGGCGTAAAAGTCATTTCCTATGATCGTTTAATTACAAACACAGATGCAATTGATTATTATGTAACATTTGACAGCCTTGCAGTAGGAGCTGCACAGGCACAATATTTAGTTGACAACGCAAAGGGCAAGGACGTGCCTCTGTACCTGTATGCCGGCGCTGCTTCTGATAATAATGCCTTCTTATTCTTCCAGGGAGCATGGAGCGTGCTTCAGCCTAAAATTTCAGATGGCACATTCAAGATTGCTAACTCAAGCGAAGCCGAAGCTTTGAAAGATACAGCTGATCTGTCCCGTGACCAGCTAAGCAAAATTATTGGTCAGGTAACAACGAACTGGGATCCTAACGAAGCAAAGAACAAAGCGCAAACGCATTTGACAGCAGCCTCTGACGATTTGAAGGGCAATGTGGCTATTCTTGCTCCGAATGACGGAACTGCCCGTTCCATTGCAGATGTATTTGGAACAGACAGCGCAATATCCAGCTATCTTGTGACAGGTCAGGATGCAGAGAAAGCTTCCATTCAATATGTTATTGATGAAAAGCAATCCATGACAGTATTCAAGGATGTTCGTACTCTCGTAAAAGATGCAATGGGCATGGCGATTGATATCCTTGAAGACAAAGACCCTGAGACAACTGGATCATACGATAACGGCAAGATTGAAGTTAAAGCAAAGCAAACAGATGTAATCGTTGTCGACAAAGATAACGTAAAAAATGAACTGATCGATTCTGAATACTATAAAGCAGATGAATTTACAGGGCTTTAATCAATAAAGGACGAGAAGTAGTGATAGATGCGTCTATCACTATTTCTCCTTCTGAATAGCTGTTTGGCTAAGGGGGAGTCATAATGAGCGGAAATATTTTGGAAATGCACGGAATCTCCAAAGAGTTTACAGGTGTTAAAGCGCTCAGCAATGTCAATTTCAAGGTGGAGAAAGGTGAGATACACTGCTTAATCGGTGAAAATGGAGCGGGCAAATCCACTCTGATGAAGGTGCTCAGCGGCGTATATCCTTATGGCACATATGAGGGTGATATTGTATTTGAGGGCAGTGTGCAGCAATTCAACAAAATTAGTGACAGTGTAAAGGCAGGAATCGTCATTATCTACCAGGAGCTTGCCTTGTTTCCTGATCTCACAGTCTATGAAAATATTTTTGCGGGCAATGAAATCAAGCAAGGGGGAATCGTCGATTGGAACCGGACCATTGCTGAAGCTAAAAAAATGCTGGATAAGGTTAAGCTCGATGTGAACCCTGAGATACTCGTTAAAGACCTGAGCGTTGGAAAACAGCAGTTGGTCGAAATAGCCAAAGCTTTAAGCAAGGATGTGAAACTGCTTATCCTGGATGAACCGACTGCAGCATTGAATGAAGATGACAGCGAAAATCTGCTGGATTTGTTAGGTGAGCTGAAAAAGCAGGGAATTACCTGCATTATGATCTCCCATAAGCTGAAGGAAGTCATTTCCATTGCAGATAAGGCTACGGTGCTACGTGATGGCCAAACAATTTGTACCCTGGACGCAGCAAAAGGTGAAATCTCTGAAAATGTCATTATCAAAAACATGGTTGGCAGGGAGATTGAAGATATTTATCCGAAGAGGCCGAACAAGACGTTTGGCGATCCTGTTCTTGAGCTTCGCAGCTGGTCTGCGTATGCTGTGCATTTGGGCAGGCAGGTTGTAAAAGATGTTAATTTTCATGTTAAAAAAGGAGAAATTGTCGGGATTGCTGGCTTGATGGGGTCAGGCAGGACAGAACTTGCCCTGAGTATTTTCGGAAATCCAAAATCTTATAAATTGCAAGGCGAGCTCCTGGTGGATGGCGTTCCAAAGACGCTGAAGCATCCGAGTGACGCCATCAGGTCAGGGATTGCGTATGTGACGGAAGACAGAAAAGGGGACGGCCTGTTTTTAATACAGGACATTAAAAACAACATTTCTGCAGCAAATCTCAAACGGGTTGCAGTAAATGGAGTGATTAACGATAACGAAGAAGTGAAGGAAACAGCGGAATATAAAAAGTCCATGTATATCAAAGCTTCATCACTTGAACAGGTTGTCGGCAACTTAAGCGGAGGAAACCAGCAGAAAGTATCCCTGGGCAAATGGCTATTTGTCGGGCCGAAATTGCTGATTCTGGACGAGCCGACGCGTGGCATTGATGTGGGAGCTAAGTTCGAGATTTATACGATTATGAACCAATTGATTGAGGAAGGCATGAGCATCATTATGATTTCTTCGGAACTGGGTGAAGTTCTTGGGATGAGCGATCGTGTCTATGTCATGGCGGAAGGCCAAATGAAAGGTGAGCTGTCGATTGAAGAAGCCAATCAGGAAAGTATTATGCAGCTTGCTACGCAATAGGAGGTTAATCTAATGGAATTTATTAACGAAGCGAAGACGCTATTTAAAGATAATATCCGTGACTACGGCATGTACATTGCCTTATTCGTTATTATGCTCACTTTCACCATTATGACTGACGGGCTGTTTATGTCTTCACGAAATATAAGCAACATGCTTGATTCAACGGGGTACATTGCTGTCCTGGCAGTGGGGATGACGCTGGTTATCGTGATTCGCCATATTGACCTCTCAGTCGGATTTGTTGCCGGCTTTTTGGGGGCCATTGCTGCAATTCTCCTGACGGGAATGGGAGTGCCTTTTTATATCACTATTCCGGTTATTCTGGCGCTGGGTATTTTTGTCGGACTGTTCAACGGTCTTCTAGTTGCAAAATTTGGTATCCCATCCTTTGTTGCTACACTTGCAGGAATGCTGATCTTCAGAGGAGCCCTTCTTCAGGTAACAGAGAAAACAGGGACCATTATCATCAAGGATGACGGATTTAACGCAATCGGGAACGGATTTATTCCTTCCGTTATGCAAGTGAATGGACTGCACCTGCTTACACTGATTCTGGGATTACTGGCGATATTGCTGTATATATACAGTGAAATTTCCACCCGGACAAAAAAGATCAACTATCAATTCGAGGTAGTGTCTAAAGGGATTTTTATTGTCAAATTAGTTTTCGTTTCAGCTATCATTTCCTATATTACATGGATCCTCGCAGGCTACAACGGATTTTCCTGGACAGTTGTCATCATGCTTTTAGTGGTTGTCGTCTATCATTTCCTGACAACGAAAACCGTGCTCGGAAGACATATATATGCAGTAGGAAGCAATCCGGAAGCGGCACATCTGAGCGGAATCAATGTAAATAAAATTACGTATATAGTCTTCGGTTCAATGGGGATGCTGGCAGCCCTTTCTGGTATATTATTTACCTCCCGGCTTCAGTCAGCGACTACTACTGCCGGGACATTATTTGAACTTGATGCCATTGCAGCTGCTTATGTTGGCGGGGTTTCATCAGCAGGGGGCGTGGGCAAAATCACCGGTGCTATTATTGGTGCTGTGGTCATGGCCTCTTTATCCAGCGGTATGAATCTGCTCGGAGTAGGGGTTTCCCTCCAGTATATGATCCGTGGAGGCGTATTGGCGGGTGCTGTGATCTTTGATGTCATGACTCGGAAGAAGAGAGGCTAGATTACCAGTTTCCTGCATTCATAGTTTTGAAAATGGGGCATCCGGCAAGGGTGCCCTTATGATGCAGATGGGCAGCATTCCATAAAGCGCTGATTATCCTCTTGTTAACAACAAACAATCCTCTCACTTTCTAACTCTTCTATCAGCCTTAAAAAGGTGATAGAATTAAAATTATTTAACTATTCATACTTAGAAACGGAGATACAGCCTTGCGTAAAACGGGTATTTTAATATTTTGTCTAACATGTATCGTCCTTGGTTATTTCACATTCACGCTTTATAAGAAAGCGTTTACATCCGAACGGGATCTTCCGGCAGCATCAGATGGACAGGAAGTGAAATACCGGCTGGTTCTGATAACACAGGAATTAGAGACCCCTTTTTGGGATAAGGCAGGTATTGCTGCACGGGAACAAGCACGGAAGAATGGGGCAAGTCTGGAAGTCTGGGGAAGCTATGGAAAGAATCAAGAGGAATTTTTAAAAAAGCTGGAGATAGCCATTCAATCAAAAGTGGACGGCATCATTGTTCAGGGTCTGGACACTAAGGAATTCAAAGATTTAGCAAAGATAAAAGCAGCTTTTTATGGAATTCCGATTATTACAGTGGCCAATGACGTGCCCAAATCTGAAAGTTTGAGAAAAACGTACGTCGGCTCTGATCAATATCTGGCCGGGCAGTTAATTGCAGAACAGCTTCTTGACGATATGGGTCATGAGGGAAAAGTCATCCTTATGGGCGACAAGCATAAAGAGTATTATCAGCAGCAGCGCCTCGATGGGATCCATGAGGTACTGAAGGATTATCCAAATATCCAGACAGTCTATGCGGAAACGACTGATGTTAGGGAGGAAATTATTGCTGCCACTCAGAACATGCTGAATCAAAACCCGGATACTGATAGTTTTGTAGCTATTAAGGCCAATATAGCCGGAGCGATGATTCATGAAATTGGCAGGCGATCACTGGTTGAACCTTATTATATCTATTCTTTTGACGATGGTCCGGATTCAATTTCTTTGCTTACTCAGGGAAAACTTGATGGAATCATTGAACAATCCCCTGAGAAAATGGGAAGCCTCAGTGCAGAGCTGATTTTAAAATGGCTCAAGGATGAAGAAGTGCCGCTGAAATCTGATGGCTACCTGACCGATATCAGGATATTAAAGGCGCTGGAAAAGAAATGAACAAAATACATAAGAAAATCTGGACACTTACGACTGTAATTCTTTTGATCATGGCAGCCATTTGGATCACACTTACTTATTATAATCAGAAAACTCAGAATCAATATAACGATATTCTTCAGCGGTACCTTCGGATGAATGAGGTTACAAGGACAAGCCAGCAGATGATTGCAGACTTGAATAACTATTTTATCACCCCCATTCCGGAGAATTTGGACAAATTGAACACTAGCAAGGAAAAAATGATAAAGGTGAGAAGTGAAGTTTCATATCTGCGAAATTCAGAAAATGATTTTGCACTGACAAATTATATGAATCTAATTGATAGCCTGGTTGAGACGACGGACCGCTCCCTTCTTTTCTTTAAAGAAAAGGAGACAGAGGACTCGGCCAAGGAATTTTCGGAAGCAACGCGCATCTCCATGTATATATCTGAGATGACGCTGACACTGGTCGATAGTGAACTGAATACATATGAACGGTTTTACCGGGGGATCATTGAACAATCCGAAGAAATTAAAAAACTGGGGATTTGGCTCATGCTGATGATCACATGCCTTTTAATGTTCTTGACCTATGGCTTTTCCTTGAGCATCACGAAGCCTGTACAGAAGCTGACCAAGGCAGCCAATGATTTATCAAGGGGAAGATTTCATTTGCCGATAAAGGTTGATTCGAATGATGAAATTGCTTTCCTTGCGCAGACTTTTGACCGGATGCGGGTTAATATCAATAATCTGATTTCAGAAATCCAGCATAAGGCACAGCTGGAGCATGAGCTGCAGGAAAGCAAGTTGCTGCTGAAGGAAAGTCAGCTCTTGAACCTGCAAAGCCAAATTAACCCTCATTTTTTATTTAACACATTAAATACCCTTTCCAAGAAAGCCTATCTGGAAGGTTCTCTTGAAACAAGTGACTTGCTTGTAAGTGTTGCCGGCCTGCTGCGCTATAACTTAAAAAGGCTTGATAGGCCCGTGACACTTGGTGAAGAAGTGATGGTCCTGCAGCAGTACATGGATATTCAAAAAGCCAGATTTACAGATCGTCTGCATTTGAAAATGTCTATAGATGAAACGTGTCTGAATGTGGACATTCCGGGTCTCACGCTGCAGCCAATCATCGAGAATGCCGTTAATTATGCAGTCGAGCCCAGGGAAGATGGCGGGAAAATCTGGTTTCGCATTCAGGACGGAAATGACTGTGTAATTATAGAAGTGGAAGACGATGGTCCAGGAATTGAGGAATTAAAAATTAAACAGATTCTTCAAGGGCAGTTCATTCAGAAAGATGGAAATTCAACAGGCATCGGGTTTACCAATGTAGTCAGGCGTTTGCGCCTTTTTTACGGCAGTGACGATGTGATGAGCATTGAGAGCAGTGCTGCAGGTACAAAAGTAGTGATGAAAATACCGAAAGATAGGAGGGGGGCTGCATGACAAAACTTCTGATCGCGGATGATGAACAAATTGAGCGGGAAGGACTGGAAATGATTCTGCAGAAAGCCTTTCCTGGTGTTGAAATCATCCAGGCGAAAAATGGAAAGATGGCCGTTCAGCTGGCTAAAGAGTTTATGCCTGAATTAATCCTGATGGACATCCAAATGCCAGGGATGAATGGCCTGGAAGCTATAAAGCAAATCAGTGAAGAGATTCCGCATATTAAATTTATCATGATTACAGCTTTCGATACATTCGATTATGCACGCCAGGCGATAAAGCTTGGGGTAAAGGATTATTTACTGAAGCCAAGCAAGATCACGGAAATTGAAGCAACAATTGGGAGGGTGCTTGAACATATTGAGGAAGAGCGGAGGTTCCGTGAAATGACAAAGCTCCAGCAGGATGCGCTGCAAAGGGCTCTTCCGGTCATTGAGACAGATGTCGTGACACAGCTGCTGTTCGATCATGTCCATGAAGTTCATCTGGATATGCTGGTTGAAATGCTCGATATTCGCTCAACAGATGAACAGTTTGTCATGAGCATCCTGCTTCCCGATGGACAGGGACACCTCTATACCGCAGTCAAAGAGAAGGTCAGACAAGCAGGCAGTGCATGGGTAGGTGCACTATATGGCCGTCAGCTTCCCATCATTGTTTTTCGGGAAAAGCAGCATTCATTCCGTTCGCAGGCTATATCCATGGCCGGCGAAATTCTTTCTCTTGCAAAAAAAGGGTCATCAGAAGGCTGGTTCGTCGGGATCGGGAATGATTGCGGTTCCCTGCAATCCATCCGTCAATCCTATCAGGAATCTCTTATTGCCACTTTGGATTCAACTCTTCCTGTTAAATACCGTTTTTATTCCGACGTGCCAGTACTTAGTGCAGGGGAGGATCTGCAGCTGACCAAAGAACGGGAAAAACAGTTTTTCGATCAAGTCAGGCTTGGAAAATGGCAGCAAATCAGCTTGCGTGTAATGGAGATGATTCAGCGTTGTGAAACGGAAAGAGCAGGGGTGATTCAAGCGCAGCAGCGGGTGCTGCAAATGCTTTGGATTGCTTCACGCGTAATGAGTGAGATTGGGGTTGAAGCTCCCGCACCATTTTTTGCCTATCAAACGCAGGATTTCCGGCAGCTTCGCTCTGAAACGGATGAATTGTTAGGACAGATGAGGAAATCGTATATGGAGCATTACGACAGGCTGGAAGCGGATACTGTCCATCAGCTGAAACAATATATAACCGAACATTCCCATGAAGATATTTCTCTTGAAGCATTGGGAAGGAAAGTGGGGTTAAGCCCGATTTATATCAGTAAGATGTTCAAGGAGAAGCTAGGGGTTAACTATATTGACTTCCTGACTGAATGCCGTATTGAAAGAGCAAAGAAGCTGATGGCAGATCACGGGAAAAGTCTGAAGGAAATTACCTTTGAGGTGGGCTATCATGAACCGAACTATTTCAGCAAGGTTTTCAAAAAGATGTGCGGCCGCTCACCGACGGAATTCCGCAAAACCCTTCTGGGCAAAAAAGACTGATGGAAGGAAAAGGGGCAAGACAGATGGATAGGATTCAAAGGAAGCTGACTCTGGCTGCACTGTTTCTGGTTTGCCTCCTGTCAGCCTGCCAAATGGATACAGCAATCGAAAAAAATCCCGGGAAAGCAATACCTGCGGCAGGCAAAGTGCAAGGAGGAGAGGATGGGAAGAAACCCATTAAAATCGGCTTTTCAATGGATACTTTATTGGAAGAACGCTGGCTGAAGGATCGAGATCTGTTCAAAGAGGCTATAGAAGAGCTTGGAGCGGAAGTGGAGATCATGGCTGCGAATGGGAATGATGCGGTTCAAATATCACAGGCAGAAACATTAATAAAACAAAGGGTGGACCTGCTGGTTGTCGTTCCCCATAATGCTGAAGCCACCGCTTCGATCGTCAAAAAAGCACATGAGGCAGGCATTAAGGTCATCTCATATGACCGGCTTGTGAAAAATGCTGATATCGACTTATACATATCCTTTGATAATGAAAAGGTTGGTGAGCTGCAGGCAAAGTCCATCACCAAACTGGTACCTAAAGGGAAGTTTGTGTATATTGGCGGAGCAATCACTGACCATAACGCACATTTATTCAAACGAGGAGTCTTTAACGTGCTTCAGCCTTTAATTGATAAAGGAGATATTCAGATTGTTTATGATCAGTGGTCCAGAGATTGGACACCGGCGAATGCATTTGTGAATATGGAAGAGGCTCTTAAAGCCAATCAAAATCAAATTGATGCAGTGATCGCGGCAAACGATGCAACTGCAGGCGGTGCCATCCAGGCATTGGCGGTGCAAGGGATGGCAGGAAAAATCCCTGTAGCCGGGCAGGATGCCGAGCTTGCCGGTGCCCAGCGGATCATCAGAGGCACGCAGACGATGACAGTATACAAACCTATCGGAACACTGACCAAAGAAGCTGCTGAACTTGCGGTCAGAATAGCAAAGGGTGAACAGGTAGAAACAACCCGAAAAATTAATAATGGCAAAATTGAAGTGCCTTCAGTCCTTCTTTCGCCTATTGCTGTTGATAAACACAACATGGATAGCACCATTATTGCAGATGGGTTTCATTCCAGAGATGAAGTTTATAAGTAGGGGCGCGGGGACAGACACCCACGCCCCCGACTGGGACTTGGAACCTGTCCCTGAGTCCCTATTGCGTGAACGGTTCTCTGCTGGTATGATAAATGTAATTATAATGAAATGGAGGTTTTCCTGTTGACAGCATCAATGAGATTAAGAAACCCGCTTTTCAATCGTTAATTGAATACGTTTGAAGGCTCTGCCTATGTTCAGAGCGACGGGATTGGTCTGTCTATTTAAGGAAACCTAAATTTAACGGTATTTTTTAAAGAGGAGATGAATTTCTCCTCTTTTTTGCTGTCTTCAGAAATAGAATATAGAGTTCGGATGGATTCAGCTGAATATAGGCAAAGCATGTTTTTATAAAATATAGAAATGAGTGATTAATATATGAGTACCTTAAATCCTAATCTGCAGGAAAATTGGCTGAAGAATATTATTCTCTTTTTAAGCAGCCAGACGATCTCCCTTTTTGGATCGTCCCTCGTTCAATACGCCATTATGTGGCATATTACCTTAACGACAGAATCCGGTTTGATGATGACTCTCTACATCATTTGCGGGTTCATCCCGACCTTCTTTTTATCACCGGTTGCTGGTGTTTGGGCAGACCGGTACAACCGGAAAATGCTGATTATTTTAGCAGATGGCCTCATTGCCTTTTCAACACTGATACTCGCTATCCTTTTTTTAATGGGATATGAATCGATCTGGCTGCTGTTTGTCATGGCAGGGATTCGTGCCCTTGGAACAGGGATTCAGACTCCTGCAGTCGGGGCGATTCTGCCTCAGATTGTTCCGAAGGAGAAGCTGACAAAAGTGAATGGAGTAAATGGGAGCATACAGGCTGTCATTATGTTTGTTTCACCGATGGTCAGTGCCGCTTTAATCGCTATGGCATCGCTTGAGGCCATCTTCTTCATCGATGTCATCACAGCAGCGGTTGCCATTGTTACACTGATGACGTTTGTCAAAATTGCTGTGCACAAAAAAGCAGCAGCGGAACAGACAGCAAGTTACTTCAGCGACTTTAAACAAGGGCTTCAATATGTGAACAGTAATCCTTTCCTGAAGAAGTTTTTCTTATTCTTTGCCGTATTCATCGTGCTAATGGCGCCTGCGGCCTTTCTGACGCCGCTGCAGGTTACCCGCACCTTTGGAGGAGACGTGTGGGAACTGACTGCCATTGAGATTGCCTTTTCAGTCGGCATGATGGCAGGAGGCGGAATTATTGCTTCCTGGGGTGGATATCCAAATAAAATTACAACCATGACCCTTGCCAGTCTCATCATGGGGATCTGCACCCTGGCACTCGGCATCGTGCCGGTTTTCTGGATTTATTTATTGTTCATGGCGTTTTTCGGGATTGCCATGCCAATTTTCAATACACCGGTAACTGTATTGCTTCAGGAAAAAATTGAAGAGGATTATTTAGGCAGAGTGTTTGGTGTCATGGGGATGATCTCCACCTCCATGATGCCGATTGGCATGCTGATATTTGGCCCGGTTGCAGATGTCATTGCCATCGAATGGCTTCTTGTGGGAACAGGGGCATTCATTATCCTGTTAGCTGTCATTTTAGGCCGGGATCAGGTGCTTCTGGAAGCAGGGAAGCCTGAGCTGAGTGAATCGTAAAATTCTCATGAAATGGAGCTGTCATATTGGCAGCTCTATTTTCATGTGAAAACAGGGAACAAAAGTGCAGAAGGAGAATAGTTATACGTAACATCACTTGAGGGGAAGTAGAAAGATGAGGCAAATTATCGCACTCGGAGGAGGAGGGTTCTCCATGGAACCGGAGAATCCATTATTGGATGAATACATTTTACGTCAGTCAGGTAAAGAAAATCCAAAAGTCTGCTATGTGCCTACTGCAACAGGAGATTCCGATATTTGTATTAAATGGTTTTATGACTTTTTTGAAAAGCAGAAGTGCCAGCCTTCCCATTTATCTTTATTTAAACCGCCAACAAGAGATATAGAGGGGTTTATACTGGATAAAGATATCATTTATGTTGGAGGCGGGAATACGAAGAATTTATTGGCTTTATGGAAAGAATGGGGATTAGATAAGATTTTACGAAAGGCATGGGACCAAGGAATCGTATTAGCCGGCATCAGTGCAGGCTCCATTTGCTGGTTTGAAGAAGGGATTACGGATTCTTATGGCGATAAACTGGAGCCCTTAACATGCCTCGGCTTTCTAAAAGGAAGTAATTGTCCTCATTATGACGGGGAAGCAGATAGAAGGCCTGCCTATCATGAGCTTTTGGCTTCTGATAAAATAAAGCCTGGAATTGCAGCGGATGATGGAGTGGCTATCCACTTCATTGAGGAGGAGGTCAGCAGAATTGTAAGCTCTAGACCGGATGCCAAGGCCTATAAGGTCTATTTCGATAAAGAAGTTAAAGAGATTGAATTGAAAACCGAATATTTGGGTTCTTGATGCGAATCAGTCTTTTGCTGTTAACTTTATTTAAATAGAAGGAAGTGCTTAAAGATGGATTTTGAGACGGTTATGCAGGAGCTTGAGGCTCTCGGCAAAGAACGGACCAAGAAAATGTACATATCTAACGGAGCACATGAGCCGCTTTTTGGTGTTGCAACAGGTGCAATGAAGCCAATCGCTAAAAAAATTAAAAGAAATCAGCCCTTGGCGGAGGAGTTATACGCCACAGGGAACTACGATGCCATGTACTTTGCAGGCGTCATTGCAGATCCTGAGGCCATGACCGAAGCGGATTTTGACCGCTGGATGGATGATGCATATTTTTATATGCTGTCCGATTATGTAGTGGCTGTCACATTAGCTGAAGCAGATATTGCACAGGAAGTTGCTGATAAATGGATAGAAAGCGGGGAAGAACTGCGGATGTCAGGCGGCTGGAGCTGCTATTGCTGGCTTTTGGGAAATCGTCCGGACACTGAATTTTCAGAGGCTAAGCTGGCCAAAATGCTTGATAAAGTGAAAGACACTATTCACAATTCTCCGGAGCGTACGAAATCCGCCATGAATAATTTTGTCTATACAGTGGGTGTTTCTTATTTGCCGCTCCATGAAAAGGCGCTTGAGATTGCAAAAGCCATTGGGCCGGTCGAAATGAAACGGGATAAGAAGAAAAGCACCATCCTGCAGGCTTCAGAAAATATCCAAAAGGAAGCAGATAGAGGAAGGATTGGCTTTAAACGGAAATATGTTAGATGCTAAACCTATTGGGGCCGGATGGGACAATGAACCTGTCCCTTTGTGTTATAATGAGGAACTTAGGAATGATGAGATGCGCTAATAGTGGAACGGATGTCCGCTCAGCGATTCAATATGGAGGGTAAGGTAATGAATAAACGATGGACCATCAGCAAGATTAACGATTTCGTTGAGAAAAACTCAGATAGTAAGCTCCTATCGACTGAATACCATGGTTTTTCTCAAAAGCTGCTTTTTCAATGTGCATGCGGCAGCCAGTTTGAAAAAACATTTACGAAATTCAAAAATAATCACCAGCGCAAATGTGAGGTTTGCCAGCCGCCTAAAGCCTCACGCTAAGGAGACACGGGGACAGGTACGCTGTCCTTTTTTCAATTCTGTATTTAATGAATTCATTTGAAAGCAGGTCATAAAATGAAAACAGAAAAAGAAAAAATGCTGGCCGGAGAAATGTATGATCCTGCCGATCCTGTATTATTAAAGGAACGCGAGGAAGCAAGACGAAAGGTCAGAATGTACAATCAGACTCTGGAGACTGAAGGGGAAAAGCGAATAAAGTTATTAAAGGAGCTACTTGGGTCTACCGGAAAAAACGTATATATGGAGCCCAATATCAGGTTTGATTACGGCTATAATACGCATGTAGGTGAAAACTTTTTTGCGAATTTTGACTGTACCATCCTGGATGTCTGTGAAGTGCGTTTTGGAGATAATTGCATGCTTGCGCCCGGCGTACATATCTATACGGCAACACATCCCCTTCATCCTGCAGAACGCAATTCAGGCAGGGAATATGCTAAGCCGATTACGATTGGAAACAGTGTGTGGATTGGCGGAAGTGCCGTAATTAACCCCGGTGTAACAGTTGGGGACAATGTTGTGATCGCTTCTGGCGCAGTTGTTACGAAAGATGTGCCTGATAATGTGGTAGTTGGCGGAAATCCAGCGAAAGTAATTAAACAAATTGAGCTTTAAATTCTCCTCAGCATCCATAAAAAAGCCATTCCCGGTGGGGAATTGGCTTTTCTTATGTACTAGTGTATTTTTCAAGCTTCCGATAATTCTTAATTACAGTGGCATTTTGCATGAATATGGCGTTATAGCTTTTTAGAAGGGGCTGCTTCAACCTCAACACGAATAATATTTCTCATCTGAGATAAAACTTTAAAATAAACAAATAGGAGGGAAGACATGAGAAAAAAGAAAGAAAAGCCGCTCGGGGATATCCAGAAAAATGCTCAGGGTTCATATGAGATAAGCCATACAGACTACGGACTTGAATCAGTTGCTGAAGGCTGTGATTTCGCTGAGGGGGAAAAGGACAAACCGCCCAATTGTGGAGGTTTATAGAGCCCTGGTTTAATTCTGGGCATTATTTTGAAAGAGGAATTCAAAAAGATGGCTGCGATTTAGCAATCAACATATAAAGTGAACAGTGAGAACGAGTGAAAAGTGTAAATACAGAGAATATAGAAGAAGAGCAATGGATTTGCACAATGCTCTTCTTCTTTTTAGTATTATGAAAGGGAATCCCAGTAACAGGTATTTAGGTTCCAGCAAGGATAGGAGATGATTTTGGTGATTGATCAATTAATGAAAATGCTGGAAGAACGAGAAGAAGAGATGATTAAGATACGCCGTTATTTACACCAGAATCCTGAGCTTTCATTTAAAGAGGAAAAAACGGCAGCCTATATCGCTGATTTTTACAGAGGGAAAGCTGTTGATCTTATAACGAATGCAGGGAATGGATATGGCATTATTGTCACTATTGAAGGTGGTAACCCGGGAAAAACCGTGGCACTTAGGGCTGATTTTGATGCGCTTCCTATTAAAGAAGAACTGAATGTTCCGTTTAAGTCAAAGAAGGAAGGTATCATGCATGCTTGCGGCCATGATGCACATACAGCATACCTTATGGTTTTGGCTGACTGTTTAATCCAATTAAAAGATAAGATCTATGGCACCGTGAAAATAATCCATCAGCATGCGGAAGAAGAACCTCCAGGCGGAGCAAAAAGCATCGTTGAGGAAGGATTTCTCGATGATGCCCATGCCATTTTTGGCATTCATGTTTTGCCGATCGCCCCTGCTGGAACTGTTGGCTATCACAGCGGATATTCCTTTAATGGCCGCGCTTATTTTAAACTTAGGGTGCAGGCAAGCGGAGGACACGGTTCTTCCCCGCATAAAGCAAACGATGCTATTGTTGCAGGCGCTTACTTTGTAACAGCTATCCAGACGGTTGTTAGCCGCAGAGTGGATCCGTTTAATGCCGGTGTAGTGACAATTGGTTCATTTGACGGTAAAGGGAGTTTTAACGTGATCAAGGATAGTATCGAAATTGAGGGGGATATACGCTATTCCAATGATGAAACAAAGGATGTGATGAATAGAGAAATTCACCGCATTGTAAATGGTCTTGAGGAGTTATTTGGTGTAAGCTGTGAGCTAACGTATGAACCTGATTATCCGCCGCTGTATAATGATCCTGAATTGACAAAATTTGTCGCAACTACGCTGACATCAGTTGTGGATAAAGACATTATCGAGGTAAAAGAATTTCCTAAAATGGCACCATCGGACGATTTTGCTTATTATTCGGAGAAGGTCCCTGGCTGTTATTTTTATATTGGATGCACGCCAAAGGGAACGGAAGAACCATACTTCAATCACCACCCTAAATTTGATATCGATGAAGGTTCGATGCTTGTTGCCGCAAAATCAGTGGGATATGTCGTTTGCCATTATTTTAATAAGGAAGAAAACAAAAGCTCACGCTGATGTGAGCTTTTATGTTTAAAGGAATCGTTTTTAGCTTCTTATTGTTTTTGAATAGATTTGATAGGTAATCTCCAGCTGTAATGATGCGAAATTCCTCGAAGCATTAAAGTAACAGCAAAAAGACTATAAAAATGATAAGACTTTGACAACCAATCAAGGCCTATGATAAACCCGGCAAAGATGGCCCATAAAAGATATACTTCATCACGTAAAACAATGGGCTTTCGCTGAGCCAGCACATCGCGGATCATGCCTCCGCCGGCACCGGTTATGGCAGCGGAGAACATAACAGCAAATAAGGGTAAATCAATTGATTGTGCATACATAGCTCCCTGGACAGCAAAGGCTGACAAGCCAATTGAGTCAAAGATGCTCCATTTCGTCAAAAGCTGAACTGCGCTGCTTGGCAATATAATGACAAAGCTGATGGTAATTAGGGCAACAATAAAAAGAGTCGTTTGCTGCCATAATTCTATAATCGGAATGCCGGTAAAAAGGTTTCTAATAGCACCGCCGCCAAATGCTGTAATTAATCCTAAAACATAGGCACCCATAATGTCGTATTTTACTTCCAGTGCAACGACTGCCCCACTCATTGCAAATGCAATTGTTCCAATCACGTTCAATACATCCCAAACCATACAATCCCCCTAATCAAGTATCTCTGTCCTTGTACCTGACAGATTCATCTTCCCTATAGATTTACCCCTTCGGTGACGTACGTTACGCTCTCTCCCGCAGCAGTCAATCGCAAGTATTTGTTTTTATTATTATAGAGTATGGATGGGAGGATTGGACAGTCAATAATAGAGTGGATTCAGAAAACGGCAATAGAGAACTGGGAAAAGGGGTTCATGTACAGTGAGAAGCGAAATAAAAGAGCATTTCTATTCAATCTCCACAAGCGGATTTGTAAAAAAACGTAAGGAAAAAGGCTGGTTTTTGTTAACATGGTCTTTATTTAGCCATAAAAATAATCACACACCCCTTCAACATTCCTTTTCTAGAATATGGTTGAATACATATTTTAGATAGGAGATGGAGAGCGTGAACAAAAAATTATTAATTGGTACAGGGGTGGCTTTTTCTCTGCTATTCAGCCCAATCAGCCAGGCGTTCGCAGCAGAACCGACAACAGGGGAAAGGAAACAAGTGGATAATATAGCGCACCGCGGTGCCACAGGGTATGCACCTGAGAATACGATAGCCGGCTTTGATCTGGCTGTAGATATGAAAGCTGATTATATTGAAATTGATGTTCAAAGAAGTAAAGATGGCGAATTAGTGGTAATCCACGATACAACTGTGGATCGTACAACAAATGGAACCGGAAAAGTAGGGGATTTAACGTTTGATTTTTTAAGAAGTCTCGATGCTGGCAGCTGGAAAGGGGAACAATTTGCCGGAGAACCAATCCCGACATTTGAAGAGATTCTGGATCGCTACCATGGCAAGGTTGGAATATTAATAGAATTAAAGGCTCCAGAGCTTTATCCCGGCATTGAAGAACAAGTGGCAGATGCATTAAAAGAAAGAAATCTTGATAAGCCGCAAAATGAAAAAATCATTATCCAGTCTTTTAACTTCGACTCTATGAAAACAATGGATCAGCTTCTTCCTAAAGTGCCCATTGGTGTACTGACATCTAACCGTGCCGATACAACGGCGGAAGCATTAAAGGAATTTTCAGCTTATGCTGATTGGTTTAATCCAAGCTATGGAATTGTCAGCGAAGAATTAGTGAATCAGGTTCACTCTCTTGGCATGCAAATTGGCTCATGGACAGTGCGCAGCCAGGAAGCTGCTGACTTCCTGTTCGAAATGGAAGTGGACGCCATCATCACCGATTATCCGGATTATGTTGATCCCAGAAACTAGTCTTCGGCTATTCAAAAATGGAGAAAACTCGTCATTTTGGCGGGTTTTTTTGGTTTCAATAGAATTTTAAAATAATATCATTATTTTGCTAAATTGATTTTTATGACTTTCTCATACAGAAGTCATGATGATAGCGGTTCCATAAAATTTTTAATAATTTAAATTGACTGAAAAGTATAATTGTATTATTATTCTAACAATATATATTTTTCGCAACACGAATGAATAGGTATTCAACTTAGAGGGGGAAGAGTCTATGTCACAGCTGTTAGCGTTAGTCATTCTTTTGCTTATTTTATTCATTGGAGATCTGGTTGCAGTACGGACCAAGGCATGGGTGCCGTCCATTTTTGTCTGTGCCGTTCTGTTCCTTGCAGGTTATTGGACATTCTTTCCGCAGGATATCGTAGCATTGGCAGGGGTCCCGCCGGTTGTGGCTACAATGCTGATGTACCTATTGATAACTAATATGGGAACGCTGCTATCCATTCAGGAATTGAAAAATCAGTGGAAGACGATTGTGATTGCTTTATCAGGGATTTTAGGGATTATTGCGATATTACTTGGAATCGGAACGTTTATCTTTGGATTTAAAACAGTGGTTGTCGCTATTCCGCCATTGGTTGGCGGTGTGGTATCTGCCCTGATCATGTCGGAGGGAGCGAAGGAAGCGGGAATGGCTTCTCTATCAGTCTTTGCAATCGTGATTTATGTGATGCAGGGATTTGCGGGATATCCGCTCACATCCATCGTTCTGAAAAAAGAGGGAAAGCGGCTTTTGAAGCAGTACCGCAGCGGACAGCTTATTTATAAGGAGCAGAGGCCTGCAGCTGAAGAGACGGCTGCAGCAGCAGAGGCAGCTCCAAAACCTGAGCTTAAGCTTTTTAAAAATATGCCGGAGAAATATAATACAGATTTCTTCAAGTTTTTAAGATTGGCAGTAGTATCCTACCTTGCCTATCTGACATCGACATTGCTGGCTCCGGTTGCCAGTGTCAGTCCATTCGTCCTTTGCCTGTTGTTCGGGGTGATTGCCACAAGCATTGGCTTTCTTGAAAAGCAGGTGCTGCAAAAAGCAAATGGCTTTGGTTTTGCGATCATGGCTCTAATGCTCTTTATTTTTGACGGTTTAAAGCAGGCTACACCAGGGATGATGCTTGAAATTATCTATCCGCTTGCCGGAACCATTATTTTGGGTGTAATCGGAATGTATGTCTTCTCATTCATCGCAGGGAAACTTTTAAAAGTGAGCAAGGAGATGGCTTTTGCTGTTTCACTGACGGCATTATATGGGTTTCCGGCTGACTACATTATTACAAATGAAGTCATTAAAGCATTAACCGAAGATGAAAAAGAAAGGGAAATGCTGACCAGCAATATGCTGCCGCCTATGCTTGTCGGCGGATTCATCACTGTGACCATTGTGTCGGTCGTGCTGGCAGGAATTTTTGTCGGACTTTTATAAGAAAGGGATGGATTTGAAATGAGTGAAGTTCAAACAGGAAATAATGTGAATCTCGAAAAAGTACAGGAGCGAATCGAAGGTCATATTGACACCTTAAGCAAATATACGGCAACTCCTGGCAGAGGGACAACCAGGCTGACATATAGTCAGGAGGATCTGCTTGCACGGAACTATATTAAGGAGAAAATGAAGGAAACGGGTTTGACTGTGCGTGAAGATGGATTGGGCAATATTTTTGGAAAACTTGAAGGATCCTTAAAAGATGCACCGAGTGTTCTGGTCGGCTCTCACTTTGATTCCGTGCCGAATGGGGGATCCTATGATGGGCCTGCCGGAGTTGCAGCAGGACTTGAAGTGGCCGCACTTTTTACTGAGAATGGATTAACGCCGAAATATCCGCTGGAGGTTATCGCCCTTATCGAAGAGGAAGGCTCCAGGTTTGGCGGCGGCTTAATGGGTTCGCGGGGGATGGCCGGTTTGCTGGATGAGGAAGACTTTAAGACTTTAAAAGATAAAGATGGCATTACGACAGTTGAAGCCATAGAGAAAATCGGACTGGATCCATCTCTCCCGAAAACAAGAGATCCGAAGACAGTAAAGGCTTACCTGGAATTGCATATCGAACAGGGTCCAATTTTAGAAGAAAAGAATATCCCAATCGGGGTAGTCGAAATGATTGTCGGTTTAACACAATTGGAAGTAACCGTAAAAGGTAAGGCAGGGCACGCAGGGACCACTCCGATGGACAAAAGGTCGGATGCGCTGGTTGCGGCAGCCAGGATGATCGCGCAATTTCCTGAGCTGGCAGCGGCTGAAGGAGAAGGGACGGTTGTGACAACGGGACGATTGCAGGTGTATCCAAATGGAGCCAATGTGATTCCCGACCAAACGGTATTTTCTGTAGATATACGCTCCGGCAGGGAGGAGCATGTCCAGAATGTCATTCAGAAAGTGAAGGAATTAGCAGTTTCCTATCTTGATAGCGGAGTAGAAATAACGGTTGAACAGCTGTTATATATTCAGCCAAAAGAGATGAATAAAGAGATTGTCAGTCTGCTAAAGGAGAAAAGCAATAAACTGGGTTTACCTTCATGCTCCATGAATAGCGGCGCCGGACACGATGCCATGGTTTTTGCTGATTACACAAGGACCGGAATGCTGTTCATTCCAAGCAAAAATGGACTGAGCCATTGTCCGGAAGAATGGTCTGATTCCCGGCATATTGCCGAAGCAGTTCAGATTTTGTTTGAGGCAGCAATAGAGCTTACGGAGGCGGAATAAGAGATGATTCATAACAGGCTAAAGGAATTGATTGGGGCATATAGTGATGAATTAACGGAACTGCGCAGAAAATTGCACCGTGAACCGGAATTATCATGGGAGGAATTTAAAACAACTCAATTTATCTGTGAGTATCTGGATGGCTTGGGCATCTCTTACAGAAGGACAGAACCAACGGGTGTCATTGCTGAAATTGCAGGCGGGAATCCTGGAAGGACGGTAGCTTTAAGGGGAGATATGGATGCGCTGCAGGTGGAGGAATTGAATAAGGATCTTCCTTATGCATCCCAGGAAGATGGCAAAATGCACGCATGCGGACATGATGCCCATACCGCGATGCTGCTGGTTGCTGCCAAGGCATTAAATGAGATAAAAGAAGAATTGCCGGGGACTGTCCGCCTGCTTTTTCAGCCAGCCGAAGAGGTAGCGGAAGGGGCAAAGATGATGGTGGAACAGGGAGCGATGGAAGGCGTGGACAATGTCTTTGGCATCCACATCTGGTCGCAAATGCCAACACACAAGGTATCCTGTACACCCGGACCGTCATTTGCATCAGCTGATATCTTCAAGGTGACATTCAAAGGGAAAGGCGGACATGGGGCCATGCCGCATGATTGCATTGATGCAGCTGTTGTCGCCTCTTCCTTTGTCATGAATGTGCAGAGTGTGGTCTCAAGAACCGTTGATGCCCAGCAGCCGGCCGTACTCACCATTGGGAAAATGAATGTGGGCACAAGATTCAACATCATTGCTGAAAATGCAGTCATCGAGGGAACAGTCCGCTGCTTCGATCCTGAAACAAGGGATCATATTGAAAAACAGCTGCAGCATTATGCTGAAAATACGGCAGCTATCTACGGTGCTAAAGCAGAGGTGGAATACACTCGGGGTTCACAGGCAGTAATTAATGATGAATACAGTGCGCAGCTCGTCCAAAGGGTTGCATCTGAAGCTTTCGGGGGAAGTGTTCTATTTAATGAAAAGCCCACAATGGGGGCTGAAGATTTCAGTTTCTTTCTGGAGAAAGCAGCTGGCAGCTTCGCCCTCGTTGGCAGCGGGAATCCAAAGAAAGACACAGAGTGGGCTCACCACCACGGCAAATTCAATATTGATGAAGACGCCTTATCAACTGGTGCAGAGCTTTATGCACAATATGCCTGGGCATACTTGAACGAAAAGCGATAACGCTGTTCAATCCGTTCCTCTTATGGGAGGAGCGGATTTTTTTAACTTTTAAAGAAATGAAAAAAGGAAGCAGTTGATTCACTCTGCTCCCTGCACACTATTGATTTATATAATTCCTGTGACTAAGGAGAAAAGGTGGTTGTCTTTGGATCTCTAGAAGCTGTGCAGATAGTTTGGCGGAATGTAGTTGAGGGGCAGTGGACGTAAAATTACTTTAATGTCAGTGGGCATTTCTAAATCCCGCTGTGCTTGTTTTAAATAATGATACATGGCTTTCCCGCCTGCTGAATTGGCAGAGTGGACAGTTATTCGATCCGCAAATAGCTGTTTTTGAACCATGATATGAACAAGCATAAGACCATTTCTCGATTTGCTTACTAAGTCATGATCTAAAGACAAGTGGTCAATTTCATAGGTCTGAAGCAAAAGGATACATTCATCAATGGTCTCAACTAATACATGACCATCCGGCGCTCTCCGATAATCATCCAGAAATACGCTTATTTTCTCCATTTTTAATCCCCTTTCAAAGGGGTGACTAAGAAAAGTCGAGTTGACCCTAAAGTTTTGATGCTTATTTCATTGTATCATACATATGTAAGCAAAGATACCGAAGAGGGATCCATTGGAAGACAATCAAACATTCCTGCATCATTAAAAAGATAGTGAAAGGAGGTTGGGGCCTTTCATGTGAACTCAAGCACATTTTCAGTTATAAGCTTATTGATCTTAGATCCTTTCGTGTTCATGTCTGTACTATTGCCGGGAATAAAAGAGATAGATTACTTGTAAATAAAGAGAAAAGCCCAAAAGGATTATATTCCTTCTGAGCTTGAAAACTTATCTGCCGCCGTTTAGTTCATTTACAAACCGTTCAATTACTTCCTCAATGCTCATCACACCGATATTTCCTTCTTTACGTTTTCTCAGTGCCAAAGATTGCTGCTCCATTTCTTTATCACCAATCACCAGCATGTAGGGAATTTTCTGTTTTTCGGCTTCCCTGATCTTGAGTCCCATTTTCTCTGTTCTGAAGTCGACTTCTGCACGGATACCTGCTGATTCCAATTGTGATTTTACAAAGTCTGCATATTCTGCATGGGCATCTGAGATGGGAATGATCTTTGCTTGTACGGGTGACAGCCACAGTGGGAAATCGCCAGCAAAATGTTCAATTAGAATGGCCATGAAACGTTCAACTGAACCAAAGATTGCCCTATGAATCATAATGGGAAGATGGAGTTTGTTATCTTCACCAACATAAGAACAATTAAACTTTTGCGGCATTTGAAAATCCAGCTGGACAGTACCGCATTGCCAGCTTCTGCCGAGTGAATCTAATATATGAAAGTCAATTTTCGGCCCGTAAAATGCACCATCACCAGGATTAATCTGATAGTTAACTTCTTTGTTTTTCAAAACAGATTCCAAAGCCCCTTCAGCACGTTCCCACATTTCCTGAGATCCCATGTATTCCTCTGGGCGTGTTGAGAGTTCAACTTTATAGTCAAAACCAAAATGGGAGTAGAATTCATCAATTAGGACAAGTATTTTATCAATCTCCGCTTCAATCTGATCAGCCCTCACAAATAAATGGGCGTCATCTTGAGTGAACGACCGAACTCTTAACAGTCCATTTAAAGAACCTGAGAGTTCGTGTCTGTGGACTAATCCCAGTTCCGCATAGCGGATAGGCAACTCCCGGTAGCTTCTCCGTTTGCTGTTGAAAATCAATATCGCACCCGGGCAGTTCATGGGCTTTATCGCATAATTTTGTTCATCCACATTTGAGAAATACATATTTTCATGATAATGATCCCAATGGCCGGATTGTTCCCAAAGTTCCTGTTTCATCATAATCGGTGTCTTAATTTCCTGATAGCCTGCCCGCTGGTGCTTTTTTCTCCAGTAACTTTCAAGTTCATTTCGCATCACCATTCCCTTTGGCAGGAAAAATGGCATTCCTGGGGCTTCCTCCATGGATGTGAAAAGCTCCAGCTCTTGACCTAACTTTCTATGATTTATTTTTTCTGCTTCCATTTTTAATTCCTCCTGATTTTTAGTTATAAAAAAAGACCACACTCATCCCAAATATAGGGACGAGTGTGGTCGTGGTGCCACCCTAATTCCATAAACCAATCGAAAGACTGTTTTATGCTCAAAAAGATAACGGATTCCCGATTATGGATACTCTGATATAGCTCATTTCCCCATAATAGCTCCAAGGCGGTAAATCATTCCCTTTTCTTCAGGGCTTGCAGCCTGTGACCCTGATCTCTGGAAAGAAAATAAAAAATGATTCATGTCCTTTTCAACGCTAACTATATAGTTTTAATTAAAATAAAAAGGCCGCACTCATCCCAGCAAAAGGGACGAGTGCGGCCGTGGTTCCACCCTAATTCCATAAAGCATATCGAAAGACTGCTTTATGCTTAAAAAGATAACGGATTCCCCGATTATGGATACTCTGAATAGCTCATTTCCCCATAATTGCTCCAAGGCGGTAAATCAATTCCGTTTCTTCAGGGCTTGCAGCCGATGGCCCTGATCTCTGAAAAGAAAACAAAGAAAGATTCGTGTCCTTATCAACGCTAACTATATAGTTTTAAATAAAATAAAAAACGCACCCATCCCAGTAAAAGGGACGAGTGCGGTCGTGGTGCCACCCTAATTCCATAAAGCATGCCGAAAGACTGCTTTATGCTCAAAAAGATAACGGATTCCCCGATTATAGATACTCTGATTACATCATTTCACCATAATAGCTCCAAGGCGGTAAATCAATCTCTTTTCTTCAGGGCTTGCAGCCAAATGGCCCTGATCTCTGGAAAGAAAATAAAGAAAGATTCGTATCCTTTTCATAGCTCATATTGGATATTTTTACTGATTTTAATACACTTTTTGGAAAAGGTCAAGAGGGTTAATAAAACTTTTAGATCCTAATGAAACAACCCGGATTCCTTCGATTTCTTCATCAGCACTTTCATTTTTCTGCTTAATGGCTCTTTCAGAAAGGTTCCAATTAATAGTGCAATAAAACCGAATAGCATGAGGATCAGGAGGTCTCTGTACACTCTCTCCCAAACAATGCCTCCAACAGCTTCTCTCATTAAATCAATGGCATAAGAGAAGGGAAGGAAAGGGTGGATGGTTTGGAAAAATTCCGGAAGCAAGGCGGTCGGGTAGGTTCCGCCAGCACCCGCAATCTGCAGCACCAGCAAGACAATCGCCATGGCTTTTCCTACATCGCCAAATACAGATACTAATGTATAAACAATTAATATAAACACTAAGCTGCTTACCAGTCCAAACAGGATAAACCATACCGGTGCTGCCACATCCACTCCGAGAATGAAGATATCCCCTATGGTTACGACCAGTGTCTGTGCAAATCCAATGCTTAGGAATGTGATCAGTTTGCCGAAATAGATTTGTTTTCCCGTTAAGACTTCAGGATGATGGACACCTGTAGCCAATAGAGAAATTAATAGAAGGGCACCTACCCATATCGCAAGTACGGTATAAAAGGGAGTCATGCCTGTTCCGTAATTTTGGATTGGGAATAGGCTGTTTTTATTGAGCTGAACAGGTTCCTCGAAGAAACCCTTCTCTGCTTCGGGATCATTTTGCAGCAGCTCTATGATCTCGTTGATGTCTGTCTCGCCCTGGATATCCCGAATCCGATCGGCTAATTGATTGATCTTTGAACTAACGTATGGATATTCTCCTAGTATATGTTTAAGAGTTTCTTTCCCTTTGCCCAAGTTCCCCTCTGTATTAGCAAGGATTTTTTCGATTTCAGGAATGGCAGATTGTATTTCAGTCAGGATATTCCGGGCGTTACTCAATGTTTCCTTGGCGCTGGCCACTTCCTGTTTGATGGCTGGACGGATGTTTTCATTATATTCTTTAACGAATGCGTCGATCCTGCCTGCAGTTGCAGCTGAATTTTCTTGAAGCCGGGTGATTAAATCATCCGCTTCCTGCTGCTTGTCTGAAAGAAAGGCATTGACCTTCTGCCCGTTTGCCTGGATCGTCTGCACTTCCTGCTTTAATGCAGCCAATTGTTCCAGAGCCTGATTGATTTGTTCCTGATTCTGGCTTGTGCCTTGTTCAATATTAGATTCCTGCAGCTGCTTTAGTGCTGTTTCGATAGTCTCGATATTCTGAAGCAAACCCGCAATCTGCTCATTGATTCTATTGCTAATTTCCTTTCCCTGGTCCAGGTTCAAATCAGAGGTTTGAACCGAAGAGATAAAATCGTTCACCTTTACCGCCATATTCTGCACATTCTCCAGATTCTCCTGAATTTGGGGCTCCATTGCATTCAGGCGATTCTCAGCCTCATTTATAAATTTCATCGTTTCATTAATTGTCTGCAGACCGTTGCCTGTTGCACGTTTGGCATCGGGAACGAGTGCTTGTGCCTTATCAATCATTTTTTGGGCATTTTCTGCATCTGACAGGGAGCTGCTTAATAAGGAATGGATTTCAGGAAGATTTTCCTCCATTTGAAAAACATACTCTTCGAACCGCTTTATATCCGGAAGGTCTTTTTCAATCTCCAGACCCAATTCATTAAACTTCTCAAAAATAGTTCCATTCACGGTCGAGATAAAATTGCTTGTAACCGTATCGACAATCCCGCCTGCACCTTTTTCTGTGATTTTAGGTGCAATGGCATTGATTTTTTCATTCACATAATACTCGATTTTCGCTTTTTCGGGCTGATCTTCAATGACACTTCCCAGCTTCTGAGAGAAATTTTCCGGAATCACAATGACGGCAAAATAGTCGCCGTATTCCAGCTTATCCATCGCGTCTTTCCGGTCACCAAAGTGCCAGTCCATATCATCGTTCTTCTTCAATTCCTTGACGATGTCATTTCCAATATGTATGTCTTTATCACGAACCACTGCTCCGGCATCTTCATTCACTATTCCTACTGGAAGCTGATTCGTTTGACTATAGGGATCCCAGGAAGCCTCGATGTTAAACCAGGCATATAAAGAAGGCAGCAACGTCAAACCTCCGATTAATACTGCCGCAACCCAGTTCGTAAAAATACTTCCAATATCCTTTTTATAAATTTTCCACATGCTGTTCAGTCCAATCTGCTCGTCTTCCTATAGATTTTGTGAATAATCCATTAAATATATTCAGGATCTCAGTGAACAGCAACTCTACCCCTAAAAAAAACGGTGTAAAACCAAAAGGGCATGGGCGATTATTTTTGGAGCTAAAGGAGCAGGCTCATTCGCATAAGGAGAAGAAATCCGAGCGAACGAGTCCGAACAGGGCGCTCTTTCAGACAGGGGAGGAAGAAATCCGAGTGAATAAGTCCGAATTTGGTGCTCCTTCAGACACTGAGGTAGAAACACGAGCGAAACAATAAATGACCTGCTTCTCTGTTTAAGAACTCATTACTTTTATAAAATCTTCAATAAATCCCTGATAATTAAAATCCAGAAAAATATTTATATTCTTTTCAGCAGGCTTGGAGCTGACTCTGAAATCAGCGATGGATGTCCCTCTTCCTTCATCCGCTGTTAATATTTTTACATCTCTTCTAATGGAGCTTCCCATTTCAGGATTGACCATGAGGAACAGTGTTAAAACATCATGTAATGGAGCACCGTTAATCCCGGGAATGAGTTTTTTATATGCTTCTATATAGTACTCCATTGCCTCATCCATAATCTGAATCAGCGGGTTGTCAGTCAGCTTCCGTATCATATTAATATGTTCCATTGTAACGATGGCCTTGTTCGTAACATTAAGCGGGACAATATAGATATTATCCATATTGGTTACTACTACCTGTGAGGCAACGGGATCACCATAAAAATTTGCCTCTGCTGAAGAAGTTACATTTCCAGGAACCAAAAAAGCACCGCCCATAATATAAAACTCCTTAATGACGTCGGATATATTTTCCCCTAATATAAAAAGTGCAGCTAATGAGGTATTTCTCCCCACGTCTACTACAGTAACGTCCGGGTTCATTCTTATAATGTTGTAGAGCTCCGAAAAATTCGTCAGCTCTCCCTGCACATCCACCGGAGGGCGTATAGGACCCAATCCCTCTTCACCATGAATTTCAGGATAGAACCTTGGGATCTCCCCTGATGAAGGACTATTAGCTCCGCCGATAATAGGGATATCTTTCCTGCCGGCTAGTCGGAGCAGATAAGCGATATTGTCTGTTGCTTGTTCTTTTGTGACATTCCCGTAACTCGATACGATAGCTAACACCTTGATGCCGGGATTAAGAAGGGCATACATGATGGCAACAGAATCATCAATGCCAGGGTCTGCAAACAAAATGATTTTTTTCATTTATCTTCCTCCCATACAAAATATTCATTTGTATAACATATCAAAGGAGGAAGGGGGTTATGCCATTAATGCGGAGAACCTTACCGCTGATATTGACAAACATTTCAAAAAATTATATGATAAAAATCCTGCCAATTTTACATTGGCCTAAGGGGACTGTGAAAAGTTCATTCTTCTTTGAAAAGGATGGGTATGATGAATAAAGAGCAATTGATGGAAAGTGCACGCAGTATGAAGGAACGAGCTTATGCACCCTATTCCAAATTCCCGGTTGGAGCTGCTTTATTGCTGAAGGACGGCACTGTCATTAATGGCGTGAACGTGGAAAATGTTTCGTTAGGTGCAACGAATTGTGCCGAAAGAACTGCTATTTTTACTGGAATTGCTAACGGTTACAAAAAAGGTGATTTTCAAGCTATAGCTGTAGCTGGTGATACAGCAGATTTTCTTCCGCCGTGCAGCATCTGCAGACAGGTGTTAGCCGAGTTCTGTTTGCCTGATATGCCAGTCTACTTAACAAATGAGAAGCAAGAGATATTGGAACTGACATTAAAAGATTTATTGCCGTACGCGTTTACGGATTTAGAGATGTAGCATAAAAGGAGGGAAAGCTTTGAGAGATATTCACTCAAAGCTTTCCCTCTTTCTTTTACACGGCGGTAACCACTCTATTTCTTCCCTCTTGTTTGGCCTTGTATAACGCCTGGTCCGTTTTGTTCATTAGCTCTGAAAAGCTGTCCGCTGCAGCGGGATAGCTGCTAATTCCCATGGAAACAGTGACTGGCTTTCCGGAGGGGCTTAATGTGTATTCAGTGATTTTCCTTATCCGTTCTGCAACAGATTCCGTGATGTGAATATCGGTTTCTGGAAGGATGATTAGAAATTCTTCACCGCCTATGCGGAAGCACAGATCACTTGCTCTCGTTTCCCCCTTAACTAATTCAGACAAAAATTTTAATACTTCATCTCCCGCTTGATGACCAAACTGGTCGTTCACTGCTTTAAAATGATCAATATCAAATAAAATGATGGAGTACCTATCAAGCTCACTTATCTTTTTTTCTAAAAAACGGCGGTTGTAGAAACCGGTAAGCGGATCCAGGTTCGACTCACTTTCCGCATTCGTCAGTTTGGTCTGATAAAAATCCACAGCTATTAAAATAGCTCGCTTTAATTCCTTTAACTCAAAATACCAGTTGGGAATTTGCGGCACAGGACGAGATGGTTCGGTCGTCATCTGCTTTGCGTATAGAGCTAAATTTCTGATCGGATTTACAATTTTTTTCAGCATGATCAGGGAGAGGGCGAATACAAACAGCATAAAGAGAATGGCAATCAGACTTACTTGCCTGGCCATTTCAAAGGTTGGCTCCATCACAGATTCTTTAGGTGTCTGGGATACAATGCCCCATTTGCTTGTTGAGGCAGCAGAGGCATACCCGGCAAGCATGGCTATGCCTTTCGTATTCGTGACTTCCAGATTTCCGTTTCTTCCTTCTAAAACGTACTGTACCACTTTGTTTTCTTTCACATTATCGTTTATTCTATTTTTATCCGGATGATAAATAATATTACCTTCAGAATCAACCACATATACATAAGAGTTATTTTCATGCTTTGGATGCTGCCCCAGAACCTGGATGAGGCTATTATCTTCATGCAAATAGATGGTTCCGGCAAGAAATCCCTCGTACGATCCGCTTTCATCAAAAACAGGGACGGAAATAAGCAAAATTAACTTTCCGGTCACACCTACATAAGGCTTTGAAATTATAGGAACTTTCTTTTCCAGAGATTTTTTTGCACCGACACTAGTTAACTTTGTTCCCTTTAAAGCCATATCAGGAGCAGATGCCACGATGCGGCCTGTTTTGTCCGCAAAAAATGTAGAATTGAAATAGGTAGTCGACTGCAGAATGAAATCTAACTCTTTGTGGATTTTTCGGGAATCGTTCGTCATAAGATCTTCATTTCGTGCTTCCATCGTCAGATTCTTAATCATATTGACAAAAAGAGAATCTGTAACAGCTGCGAGTTTTTGAGCATAATATTGGTTTTCTATTAAATAATTTATCTCCAGGTTGTTCCTGCTGACCACTACACTGGAAATGACACTACCTGCATAGGTGCCAAGCATAGCAAAAGCCAGTAAGCCTAAAATAAGCCACTGGATGCGTAATCTTATAGGTTTTTTCATTTCTCTTCACCGATAATAAAGTGCTATTTATAGTTCAAATAACCTACTAAAATATACCATGAGGTTTGTATGACTCACAACAAGAAATAAAAAATTTACGAGTGCTAGAAGGGAATTCCAATCGTGAAAAGAAATGAAAGTAAATGTATGGAAGTTTAAAAGTAATATAAAATGAAAAATTAGTGTAAAAGGATTCTATCTGATTCTTAATCTACTGTGAGGAGGTGCAGTTCATGTTCAAAAAGGATAACAAAGTGAATAAAAAAGGGATTTGGGCGATCGGGGGTTTACTATTTGGCGCAGGTGCAGGTGCTATATTGGGGATTATAGCATACAATCAGCAATGGCTGGGGTGACTAGGGAGTAAAGTGGTTCCTGCTTCTGGATAGTGCGGGAACCACTCTTATTGATTTCTCATAATATTATATGTGAGAAATGGGGGGTTCCATGTCAAAGTATATTAGTATTTTCTTCTTATTCGTGATGGTAAGTGTCTTACTCTTTTTTATCTTTGGTTCAGTATTTATGGGAGGAGGGGATCCGGCGGAAGAAGCGGTATACACATTCGGCATAATCATTGTCCTGCTTCTGTCCTTTGTTATTTCACAGATCTGTTATTTAATTGATTTAATTAATAAGAAACGGTAACTCATTGATTGTCCGCTATTTAAGCGCGGCCGGCTCCCCAAATTCATCAAAAGGATGCTTAAAGTCAAATGCAAAAGAGTCAGGTCCATGCTGGATATAAGAATCATATCTTTTGAAAGCTTCCTTCCAGGAAACATTTGATAGCATATCCGACCACCATATAACATAATTAGGCTGTCTCTCCTGAAGAGGATCAAACCACTTATTCCTCTCCTGCAATGCTTGCCTATGAAGACCTGAATAGGTAAACCGATATAAAGATTGCAGGTCTTTCCATAATGTTAAGGTAAGAACAGGAGTACCATTCCCTTTGATCATTTCTTCAGGGAGCTTTACTCTATTTGGGTTGAATTCTTTGATGAGCTGTCCAGTTTTAGCAGCCTCTCTCATTATATGATTTCCTGCTATAAAGAACTCCCTGGAGGCAGGGTGCTCTTCTGTATGCTTTAGCTGTCCAACTGTCAAAATTGCCGCAAATGCCAAGTTAATTCCCCCATCATTCCTTTTTATCTACCTATATTCTGAAAAAAATGGACTAATACCTGGATGGAGAAGTTAATTTAATGGATATTGCCATTTTAGATTCTAATAGGGGTGCTTATTTAACTTCCCTTAAGCCCTGCCCTTCAAGAATATCCCGGATACCTTCTTCACAAACGCCATATGAGCGCCACGAACAAGTTTCACAAACAGTCTGTATGTCTGAGGGAAGAGCATACTTCTGGATGTTTGACTCTATGTCCTGCCAGTAAAGAATTTGTCCGATATTCAGCCCTAATTTCTCTAAAATAACAGCATCCCTTTCATAAATATCATCGTGTTCACAATGGTATTCACCCGAGTTGGGATACTTTTCACACAGGTGATCCGGCCCTTTAACAAGCTGTATCCGTGTTCTGGGGTTGTCTCTCAAGGTTTGATGCATACGGGTCATATTTTCCACATATTCCTGAGAGTAGCCCATTCCCCGATAGCCCAGAAGGCAAAAGAGATGATGGCCACGCAGCTTATACATAAAATCCCCCCATTGTTCGATTAGATATATTGGTTAACCAAAATGACAAATAGGTTAACATAATTATTTATATTATCATATATTTTTGCCTTATGAACAATGATTGAAAAGTGGAGAAATGGGAATATGTAATAGGATCTAATGTTAACTTTATAAATGAGCACATTGATTGTTGACGCAATTCACTTTGGTTTTTATAATTTTATCAAGTGATAGGGTTCGCTTACTTGAAAGGGATTTTGTTTATGTTACTAAATGCAAACGATACACATAAAAAAATTGTGAAAGCAGCACATAAGCTTTTTATGGATTTAGGGTATCGGGCGGTTTCCACGAGAAGAATTGCTGAAGCCTGCGGCATTACGCAGCCTACCCTTTATCATCACTTTTCCAATAAAAAGGCCATCTATATGGAAGTGCTGAGGACTGAACTGGTTGATATGAAGAATGCTTTAAGCAGAATTATTAAGCGATTTGATGGAGATATTGAAGAATGCTTATTTCAGGTCACTTATTATATTTTAATCAATAAGCCTCCTTCGATGGGCCAGATGTTTCATGATATTCAAAAAGAATTGGATCAGGAGCATCAGGGAACCGTCCGGAAATGGTGGATGGAGTCTTATCAGGAACCGCTTGCCTCGATCTTTGAAAAAGGGATTAAAGACCATAAACTGCGGGATCCAGCGGAAATAGGGTCTGACCCGGTTTCATCCGCGTACCTTCTGTTAAGTCTGATTTCATCAAGAAATACCGATTACAAATTGAAAGAAAGCCTGGCAAAAGAACAAGCCAGATTATATGTCAAAGTGATTCTTTATGGTTTATCGCAGTCTAACGGGCAGTAAGACCCCCACTTCAAGACTCAGATG
>NZ_BCUY01000013.1 GCF_001591465.1 Cytobacillus firmus NBRC 15306 | reverse complement strand
ACTGTTTAATGTTTTATACACTATTTTACCAAATTTTTTGACAATTAAGAAACAAAAAAATCTCAGTTTGGGCTAAAAGGATAATTATTAGAAGGTTCTTACTTTTGAGTAAGGTTATAAAGAGTTGGCATGTTATTTGCATTAAAAGATGATGTAACAAGACGAAGGGAAGTTGGTTTTGTGAGAAATCATTGTGACGTTCTGGTTATAGGCGGGGGAATAATAGGCTGTGCAATCGCCTATTATACTTCTAAATCAGGAAGAAATGTAACCGTTATTGAAAAAGGTGAATTTGTCAGTGGCACGTCATCCCGCTGTGACGGGAATATTTTAGCTATCGATAAAGATCCTGGCTTTGATAGTCAAATGTCACTTGTCAGTCAGAAGTTAGTGGATGAATTAAGCAGAGATTTGAAGCAGCCTTTTGAATATCGTGCACCTGGAAGCATCCTTGTCTGTGAGACAGAAGAAGAAATGGAAGCCGCACAAAAGTGGGTTGACCGGCAAAAGGAGGCCGGCTTGCCGTTCAGGATGCTGGACAGACAGGACATTCGCCAGGATTCAAAGTATTTTGCTGATGATTTATTAGGCGGCTTAGAATGTGCAACAGATTCAACTGTTAATCCATACCTTCTTGCCTTTAACCTTCTTGAGGGGGCAAAGGAGATGGGCGCTAAGGCCCATAAACAAACTGAGGTTACCGGAATGAGAAGGGAGCCGGACGGTATATTTACCGTTGATACAACTAATGGCACTTTCACCGCCAACTATGTCATTAATGCTGCAGGTGTATGGGCTCCATATATCGGAGAGATGCTGGACTTGTCTATTCCAATTAAACCAAGAAAAGGCCACATCATTGTCGCATCACGCCAGGAATTTGTAGGACCGAGAAAAGTGATGGAATTTGGCTACTTAATATCAAAATTTGGCGGCAGGCGGCAGGTTGACCCGATTACTGAAAAATACGGAGTAGCCCTTGTTTTTGAACCAACTGAAAGTCAAAACTTCCTGATTGGAAGCAGCCGGGAATTTGTTGGATTTAATACAAAGATCAACAATGAAATTATTAAATGCATTGCCAATCGGGCTATTCGATTTTATCCGAAAATGGCTGACATGATGATCATACGTTCCTATGCTGGTTTGCGGCCCTGGACGGAGGATCACTTGCCAATTGTGTCAGAAGTAGAGGGAATTCCAAACTATTATATTGCAGCCGGACATGAGGGAGACGGAATTAGCCTTGCAGCTGTTACTGGAAAAGTAATAGAGGAAATGCTTAATGAAAAGGAAACTTGCATCCCAATTGAACCGCTGAAATTTTCTCGATTTAAGGAAAGGGTGAGTACCTGATGAAAGCAAATCGAGTTTTTACGACCATTGATACACACACGGGCGGGAATCCGACAAGGACATTGATTAGCGGACTCCCAGAGCTAAAAGGAGCGACAATGTCCGAAAAAATGCTTCATATGCAAAAGGAATATGACTGGATCCGCAAGCTCCTGATGAATGAACCAAGAGGACATGACGTCATGTCAGGAGTACTTTTGACAGATCCATGTCATCCGGAAGCAGATATCGGTGTTATATATATCGAAACCGGCGGCTATTTGCCAATGTGCGGACATGACACAATCGGTGTTTGTACAGCTTTGGTTGAAGCGGGGTTAATACCTGTTCAAGAACCAGTTACTTCGATAAAAATGGATACACCAGCCGGCCTTGTTAAGGCAGAGATTAAGGTAGAGAACGGAAAAGCAAAAGAGGTTTCCTTCTGCAATGTCCCGGCCTTCCTGCTAAAGAGTGTCTCTGTCGATGTTGAGGGAATTGGAATTGTTGAGGCAGATATTGCTTATGGAGGCAACTTCTATGGAATCATTGATGCCCAATCTGTTGGATTAGAACTGACACCGGAGAATGCCTCAAAAATCATTGAAAAGGCTATCAAAATTAGAAATACAATTAACGCAAAAACGGATGTCGTTCATCCGCAATATCCATTTATTCGCAGCCTGACCCATATTGAGTTTTTCACTGAGCCAGCCCATGAAGAAGCAGATGTGAAAAATACGGTTGTTGTGCCTCCAGGCGGGATCGATCGTTCCCCATGCGGTACAG
This sequence comes from Cytobacillus firmus NBRC 15306, assembly GCF_001591465.1. Classification (GTDB taxonomy): domain Bacteria; phylum Bacillota; class Bacilli; order Bacillales; family Cytobacillaceae; genus Cytobacillus; species Cytobacillus firmus. Next base: position 73,853 of record NZ_BCUY01000013.1, on the reverse strand, counting down.
GCACTTCGGCTAAATTATCTGTCCTCTATTCCAAAAAGGAGATAGGTATCAAAGAAGAATTTGTACATGAGAGTATAGTTGGCTCTTTATTCCGCGGAGAAATCCTTGAAATAGCAGATGTTCAGGGTGTAGAGGCTGTTATTACAAGAATCACAGGTTCAGCCTGGCTAATGGGAATGCACCGGTTCTTTTATAACGAGGAAGACCCGCTTAAAGAGGGCTTTTTACTTATTCCCCCAATGGAACATGAAATGGAGGATGTGAAATGAAAATTCAAAAGTCTTACACAGCAACTGATGTACACGTAGCAGGTGAGGCATATCGAATTATTAAGGATGGCCCACTTATTCATTATACAAGTATACAGGAGCTGAATGAGCAATTTTCGCTTGCCTATGAGGAGGAAATTAATTTTCTTTTAAATGAGCCCCGCGGATTTGCTGGACTAATGGGTTGTCTGGTCGTTCCGCCTTTTAAAAGCGAAGCCGATGCAGCTGTTATTTTTTTCGACCATAACGGAACCGTTCCGCTGCAATATGGCGGAATCGCTGCTGTCATAACCGCATTATTAGAGTGTGGCCAGCTAAAGGCCAAGTCTTCAGGTGAATACATACTTGAAACAATCAGCGGTGTTATTGGTGTCGCTGCAACGATGAAAGATGATGAAGTGAAATTAGTTAAATTAAAAAACGAGCCATGCCAGGTTGTGCAAACCAATGTGCCAGTGTCTAATTTAGATTTAAAGACAGAAGTATCTCTAGTCCAAGCCGATCATCTTTATGCGATTTTTGATAAAGCAGAGCTGCCTTTTGAGATTGAGATGGAGGACCTTCCAGTCATAAATCAATGGGGGCAGAAGGCGATTGAAGCCTTGGAAGGCAAACATGCCTTCAGCAGAGTGATCTTGATGGATCATTCGCAAAAAAATGAAGGCAAAATCAAAACGGTAACCTTCCGTCCGGATTGTTATATTGTGCGTTCTCCAGGATTTGGAACTCTAGCTGCCTGTTGCAGCTATCTAATAGAAAATGAGGATATACCTCCTGATAGCCCAATTGAAAATGAAAGCATTTTCAACGGCAAATTGACAGCCGAGCTTTCAGCACAATTTGAAGCAGGTTACGAGTTTAGTTTTTCAGCCCGCGGATTTATTACGGGTATGCAGACATATGTATTAGACCCGGCAGATCCATTATTCGCAGGGTTTTTATTAAAATAAGAAACTATTAAAAATAGGGAGGAAAATTAAAATGACTGCAATTAGAGGAGCTTATCCAGTATTAATTACACCAATGACACAGGAGCAGGAAATTGATTGGGGCGGAGTAAAGAATAATGTCAATTACTTTGTTGATCAAGGTGTGGCAGGTATCGTCATCAATGGTAGTACTGGTGAATTTGTCAGTCTGTCAAGAGAAGAAAAATACCAGATGGTAGAAACGGTTATGAAGGAAGCCGGCGGCCGCATCCCTGTTATCGTGGGTACTGCTGCGGAAACAACAAGGGAAACAATTGAGTATACAAAGCAAGCTGAAGTACATGGAGCTGATGCTGCTTTAATCATTAACCCTTTTTACATGAAGCCAAAGGAAAATGAAATTTACCATCATTTTAAAGAGATATCCAGCAGTGTCAATCTTCCAATCATGCTTTATAACAACCCATTTACTTCCGGTGTAAATATGAGCACAGATTTAATGCTTCAAATTGGCAAGGATTGCGAAAATGTGACTCACATTAAAGAATCAAGCGGTGAAATCAGCAAGGTGAGAGATCTTGCAAGAAAAGGCAAAGGAGATTTTGAAGTATTCTGCGGTGCTGAAGAGCTTGTAATGGAGTCCTACTTGGTTGGAGCAACTGGGTGGATTTCTGTTGCAGGAAATATCGTGCCAAAGCTGGTTACAGATATGTATAACCACTTCCAAAAAGGTGAGTTTGAAGAAGCTTGGTCCATCAATGATCGTATTTTACCACTGTGCGCGTTCCTTGAAGGATCTGGAAAGTATGTGCAAATTGTGAAGAGAGCCATGGAATTGACTGGCCAGGCTGGCGGGCCTGCGCGGTACCCTCGTTTAGGCCTATCACCGGAGGAAGATCAAAAGCTAAAAGACCTGCTTGCAAGTTTAGAGACAGTAAAAAACTAAAATAGTGAAGGAGTGAGAACATGCAAGCGACAAATTACAATCTGAAACCAAAAGTTCAAGAATTCCTGGAAGGTGTGAAAGGATTATACATTAACGGCAGCTATGTACCGGCGCTTAGCGGTAAAACGTTTCCCGTCGTTAATCCGGCAAACGAAGAGGTCATTGCGGAAGTAAGTGAAGCGCAAGAGGATGATATTAACGCTGCGGTAGCTGCTGCAAGGAAAGCATTTGATGAAAGCGAATGGACAAAGATGGATGCCGCAGAACGCTCTCATCTAATCTATAAATTTGCGGATCTCTTAGAAGAAAATCGGGAAGAACTCGCTCAACTGGAATCATTGGATAACGGAAAGCCCTGCAGGGTCGCTTTGGCAGATGATGTTGACGGAACAATCCAGCATTTTAGATATTACGCAGGCTGGGCCACAAAAATATTTGGCAAGACAACTCAGGTTTCAAAGAATTATGTAACCTATACGGTACACGAACCGGTTGGGGTTGTAGGCCAAATTATTCCATGGAACTTCCCGCTCGCCATGGCTGCCTGGAAGCTCGGAGCTGCACTTGCAGTCGGATGTACGGTTGTGATTAAACCGGCAACTGAGACACCATTATCTCTTCTCTACGCAGGTAAGCTATTTAAAGAAGCAGGGTTCCCGGATGGTGTTGTGAATATTGTGCCGGGAACGGGCAGGATTGCGGGAGAAGCGATTACTGCACATAAAGATGTCGATAAGATAGCATTCACAGGATCAACGGCTGTCGGAAAAGAAGTAATGAAAAAAGCTGCAGATCAAATTAAAGGTGTTACGCTGGAGCTTGGCGGAAAATCGCCAGCCATTGTTTTAGAAGATGCTAATCTTGAGGAAGCAATTGAAGGGGTATTTAACGGAACGATGTACAATCATGGGCAAAACTGCAGTGCCTGTACTCGTGTATTTGTCCAGAGAAACATATATGATCATGTAGTAAAAGCCTTAGCAGAACGGGCGAAAGCAGTGAAGCTGGGTGATGGAATGAACCCCGAAACGGAAATGGGCCCGCTTGTGTCAGCCAAACAGCATCAAACTGTTCTTAATTATATAGAACAAGGGAAGGAAGAAGGGGCGCGACTCGTGACAGGCGGGAATAAAGGATTTGAAAAAGGATATTTTGTACAGCCAACCATTTTTGCTGACGTACAAGATCATATGGTTATTGCACGTGAAGAAATCTTTGGTCCGGTCATGTCCATTTTCGTTTTCGATACGATTGATGAGGTCATTAAACGGGCGAACGATAGTGACTATGGTTTAGCTGCAAGTGTCTGGACAGAAAGTATGAAAAAGGGTCATTACATTGCAAGCAAGCTGCAATCAGGTACAGTCTGGATTAATGATTTTGGACTTGAATGGGAAACAATGCCTTTCGGCGGCTACAAACAATCAGGAATAGGCCGCGAAATGGGTGGGGAGTATGGCCTGCAAAACTATACGGAAGTAAAAAGTGTATTTGTTAACATCAAGCATGATGAGTTTTTATAAGGACCAATGGGACAAACTTTGCACGGATTGATGGGAGTGGGACAGCGCTTTGTCCCATTCCGCCTGGATTTATCTGAATATTAATAATTTACAGATTGAAAGAGATGGAACTATCTAGTTAAAGTATAAAAAGGTGGGATAAGATGGAAGAATTAGTGAATAAAGCGTCGGGGATGGTTTGGAGTCTTGGATTGGTAGCGTTCGCGCTTGGTGCTGGATTGTTCTTTTCCATTATGACACGCTTTGTGCAATTTAGATATTTTAAGGAAATGATTAAACTTCTTTTTGAAAAGGGTACCCCAGAATCCGGTGTGTCCTCTTTCCAGGCGTTTTCAATGGCTTTAGCCGGCCGTGTCGGTATTGGAAACATCGCTGGGGTTGCTACTGCAATTGCATTTGGCGGTCCGGGAGCGATTTTCTGGATGTGGATTATGGCTTTATTAGGAGGAGCAAGTGCCTTTATTGAATCCACTCTTGCTCAGATCTATAAAGTAACAGATGGTAATCAATACCGGGGCGGAACTCCTTATTTTATTGAAAAAGGTTTAAATATGAAATGGTTCGCAGTGTTTGTGGCGATTGTTGTTACCCTCTGCTACGGAATTTTAGTTCCAGGTATTCAGGCCAATACGATTGCTGTTGGATTTGAAAATACCATTGGTCTCAATAAAAGCATCACTGGAATCATTCTTGTTGTATTACTTGGCATCATTATTTTTGGCGGCGTTAAGCGAATTGCCAATGTTGCGGAAAAAGTTGTCCCTTTTATGGCCTTAGGGTATGTGGTTATCACCTTCGTTCTTTTATTTGCAAATGCAGCAGAAATTCCAGCAATGCTCTGGCTGATTATTTCGAGTGCATTTGGTGCAAACGAAATGTTCGGCGGTATTATCGGTGCAGCGATTGCATGGGGCGTTAAGAGAGCCGTATTCTCTAACGTTGCTGGTGTAGGGGAAGGAACTTATAGTTCAGCCGCAGCAGATGTATCCCATCCGGCAAAACAAGGTCTTGTTCAAGCGTTCTCTGTTTATATTGATACCATCATTGTTTGTACAGCTACTGCACTTATGATTTTAATTACAGGCATGTACAGCGTTACACCTGAAGGAAAGCAGCCGATTGTTGAAAATATCCAGGGTGTAGAAGCTGGACCAATGTGGACACAGGCGGCCGTTGAGAGCGTTATCCCTGGATTTGGCGGTTTGTTTGTTGCAATTGCTATCTTCTTCTTTGCCTTTACAACTCTGATGGCTTACTACTATATTTCTGAAACAACCCTTGTTTACCTTGGCAGAAAGAGAAGGCTAAAAGGGCTTAAAGCGGGCTTGATGATTGTTTTCTTAGGAATGATCTACTTGGGAAGTGTCGAAAATGCATCCCTATTATGGGCGCTCGGAGACTTTGGATTCGGAAGCATGGCCTGGCTTAACTTAGTCGCTATTCTATTCCTGACTAAAACAGCTTTAAAAGTATTTAAAGATTATGAAAAACAGAGGAAAGCAGGCATTGAACCCGTCTTCGATCCTGTTAAACTTGGCATTAAAGGTGCAGATTTCTGGGAGGAGAAAGCGAAAGAAAGGAATTCAAAAGGCAAGAAGGCAATATAAGAGAAATACAGCAGGAAACAAAGAACACATTCCATTTTTAATTCCAAAATTCTTATTGCACGTGGTGGCAGACTCACTGCTTACTGCTGGAGCCCAAGTTGGGAAACGCCAGTCCTCCAGGCTGTCACCATGTTTATTTCAGCAGCTGGATTCCAATCCTCACTTACTAAAGATGATACATAAAATATTTTCAAGAAAGCTGACATCTTATACTTCTATAAAATATCAAAAGAGGTCTCCTCATTATATCCAGACGATTAATAGATTTCCTCAGCCAAACTGCCGCTTAATCTCCGACTTAAACACCATCACCGCTAAATCAACGCAATAAACATAACCGTGATAAGATTTCCAATAAAAAATCCCGCTTAAAAATAGTATTGTGATTTCTTCCCTTCTCCATAGGCTTGTTCGTGTGATATACTACTTTAGTTACTAACATTTATGGAGGATTTCATGAGTAAAGACTCTAAAGCTAGACACCAAAAGGGAAAGTTACTGTCATTTATCCCGAATGGTGAGTACTACTTTTCCAAAGGGATTAAGGCGTACCACCGCAGGGATTTTCATAAAGCGAAGAAATATTTAATGCGGGCTATGCAGCTTGAGCCGGGTGAACCGATGATTGTCTGCCAGCTTGCGATTGTTCATTCAGAAATGGGTGAGTATCAGGAGTCGAATCAGCTGCTTCATATGATATTGGAAGAGCTTGATGAGGATATGTCGGAATGCCATTATTTCCTTGCCAACAACTATGCTCATATGGGCCTTTTCAAAGATGCTTACACGCATGCCAATACGTATCTTGATATGGATCGTGACGGAGAGTTTACGGAAGATACAGAGGATCTGCTGGAGCTTCTTACGCTTGAAGCGGATGATCTGGATGACGAGCTGTACGAGCAGGATGATTTGATTACGAAGCAGGAACATGCACGGGAATTGCTGGAGTCCGGCCATTTTCCAAAAGCGGTTGAGATTCTGAACTCTGTTATTGATGAGTATCCTGAGTATTGGTCCGCATACAATAATTTGGCCCTGGCGTATTTTTACCTGGGAGAAGTGCAAAAGGCGTCAGATATTTTAGAGAAGGTATTGGAAGAAAATCCGGGTAATCTTCATGCGCTCTGCAACAAGCTGGTCTTTGCTTTTTACGAGCGGGATTTCCGGCAGGTGCGCTTGTTAAAAGAAGCTCTGAAAAAGATTAAGCCGCTTTCGGTTGAACATCAATTCAAGCTGGGTGCGACTTTCGCTCTGACCGGCGAATATGAGGCTTCCTTTGCATGGCTTCGCAAGCTTCAGAAGAAGGGCTTTGAAGGGGATGGACCATTTTATTACTGGCTATCCTATTCCGCCTATTTCACAGGGCGTGAAGAGCTGGCGAAATCAGCATGGAAGAAGGCAATTGAAATTAATCCGGAAAAAGAAGGCTTCGAGCCCTGGAATGATGAAAAAGTAACCAGCAGCGGCTTTGAAGACCATTACTCTTCCATATTGAAAAAGCTGGAAAGCGACTATATTGAAGAGCGGTTATTCGGCCTCTTCCTAACATCCGTATCCAGCAGAAGAGATGAAATTCTCACCTCTGAAGCTATTTTACAAAACAATAAGTTTTCAGCTGTTGAGAAGGAGTACCTTTCTTTCGTTAAAACTGAGAAGGAAGCGCCTGCCCGGGTTCAGGCTGCGCACGAAACAGCCCAGCTGTTTTATGAAAACTTCCACCCGATCGGCACGGTGGAAGCCGGACTTTATTTAATGTGGTTTACTATTTTTGCAGAATTGACAAATAACCGGCAGAATATTAAAAACAAAAATGCCTGGGCTGCAGCCATTGAGTATGTCTGGCATAAGCTTCGGAACGAAAAGGTTTCCCAGTCAAACATTGCAGGAAGATACGGCATTTCCGCTTCGACGATGGGCAAATATGTAAAATCGGTGAATGACCGCCTTCAGTGAGCAGATATTTGGACGGAACACGTGCCAATTTTATAGGATAACAGTAAGAAGGTCATACTATAATATGCGTACTTATAAAGTGTTTGATTAATTACTGGATTTCTGATTACTGAAGGAGTGAATCGCTGTGACTGAAGAAAAAATTTATGATGTCATTATCGCTGGCGCAGGACCGGCAGGAATGACTGCTGCTGTATATACATCTCGTGCAAATTTGTCTACTCTAATGATCGAACGCGGTGTTCCGGGCGGGCAAATGGCCAATACAGAAGAAGTGGAAAACTATCCTGGTTTTGGCCATATTTTAGGGCCGGATTTATCCACCAAAATGTTCGATCATGCGAAGAAGTTTGGCGCTGAATATGCGTATGGAGATATTAAAGAAATCATTGACGGCGAAGAATACAAAACGGTTGTTGCCGGATCGAAACAATATAAAACACGCTCAGTCATTATTTCTACTGGTGCCGAGTACAAAAAGCTTGGTATCCCTGGTGAGAAAGAGCTTGGCGGACGCGGCGTATCCTATTGTGCAGTCTGTGATGGAGCATTCTTTAAAGGCAAAGAGCTTGTGGTTGTCGGCGGCGGTGACTCTGCTGTTGAGGAAGGCGTATATCTGACGCGTTTCGCCTCTAAAGTGACTATCGTTCATAGACGGGACCAGCTTCGTGCGCAGGCGATCCTGCAGCAGCGTGCGTTCGACAATGACAAAATTGACTTCATCTGGAACACGACAGTGAAGGAAGTTAATGATAAGGACGGAAAAGTAGGAAGCGTAACGCTTGTTTCTGCTGAAACAGGCGAAGAAAGAGAATTCAAGGCAGATGGTGTATTCATCTATATCGGCATGGTTCCGCTTTCCAAGCCATTTGAAAGCCTTGGCATCACGAACAGCAATGGCTATATCGAAACAAACGAAAGAATGGAAACAAAGGTGGAAGGCATTTTTGCAGCAGGAGATATCCGCGAAAAATCTCTTCGCCAAATCGTTACAGCTACAGGTGATGGAAGCATCGCTGCCCAAAGCGCCCAGCACTATGTGGAAGAATTAATGGAAAGCCTGAAAGAGAAGAAATAATTTTTAGAAAAAATAGCCACTGGTTGAAAAGATTTACAAAAAGTCATGGGGTTTTAATTCTCCTGTAACCTTGATGAAATAAATTTCGGGTAGTATAGGAATAGAAATTGACCCCCTTTTAAAGATATAATCCTTTTTACAGCACAGGCACATGTCTGTGCTCTTTTTTTTGCGTAAATAAAGTATGGTTTGAAGAAGTTTTTTAGAAATCTGTATTCATTGTGGCTCTAAGACAAAAATAGTATAATGAAAAGAATAAGAAAAGCACGTTAGCCAGCCTTTACTTAAGCGATTACATGAAAAAGGCGGCAGCGGCATGATTTTGGAAATTAGAGGTGAAATGTGTTGCAGCGAGTCACGAACTGTGTGTTACTGAAAGACGATAAAGTATTGCTTTTACAAAAGCCGAGAAGAGGCTGGTGGGTGGCTCCGGGCGGAAAGATGGAGCCGGGTGAATCAGTGAGGGACTCGTGCATCCGTGAGTTCAGGGAAGAAACAGGCATCTATCTGCGCAATCCGAATATTAAGGGCATTTTTACGTTCATCATGAAGGATGGCGAAAAGGTTGTACAGGAGTGGATGATGTTTACTTTTCTGGCTACAGCTTCTGATGGGCTGAACCTGGATGAATCAGAGGAAGGCAAGCTTCGCTGGCATCCGTTTTCAGAGATAAAGAATCTGCCGATGGCTGCCGGTGATTCGCATATTCTGGAGTATATGATTCATGGCCAGGGAATGATTTATGGAACATTTACGTATACGCCGGATTTTGAATTGCTTAGTTACAGGCTGGATCCAAGCTGAATTTGACAGATACAGGGGGAAACAAAAATGAGTACGGGTGCAGTTAATGATACTCAAATGGTGATTATTACGGGAATGTCAGGGGCAGGGAAAACAGTAGCCATCCAAAGCTTTGAAGATCTTGGCTTCTTCTGTGTAGACAATTTGCCGCCGACGCTGCTTCCTAAATTCCTTGAACTTATGAAGGAATCCGGGAATAAAATGAATAAGGTGGCATTGGTGATGGATTTGCGCGGCCGTGAGTTTTTTGACCACCTGTTTAAGGCGCTGGATGAATTGTCCGAGACATCCTGGGTCACTCCGCAGATTTTATATCTTGATGCCGATGATTCGACACTCGTCAGAAGATATAAAGAAACAAGACGATTCCATCCCCTTGCACCATCAGGATTGCCTCTTGAAGGCATCAAGCTTGAACGGGAGCTGCTCGAGGAATTAAAAGGCAGGGCCCGGCTGATTTATAATACGTCACAAATGAAACCGAGGGAATTGCGTGAGAAAATTCTTACGGAATTCTCATTGAATAAAAAAACCATATTTACGGTTAACGTCATGTCCTTTGGCTTTAAGCATGGAATTCCCATTGATGCCGACCTGGTATTCGATGTCCGGTTCCTTCCGAATCCCCATTATATTGAGCATATGAGGCCGAAGACAGGATTGGACGAAGAGGTATCGGGCTATGTGCTGAAATGGACTGAAACCAGTAAATTTCTTGAGAAGGTTACGGAGCTGCTGAGCTTTATGCTTCCGCATTATAAGCGGGAAGGGAAGGCTCAATTGGTTGTGGCAATTGGCTGTACGGGAGGCCAGCACCGTTCGGTAGCGCTGACGGAATATATTGCAGACTACTTCAGCAAGGATTACAATACGGCAATTACCCACCGTGACATCGACAGGAGAAAGGAAAACATCAAATGAACCGACAGCCAAGAATCGTCATCATCGGCGGAGGAACGGGGCTGCCTGTCCTCTTAAGGGGACTGAAGCAGTACCCTGTTGATATTACTGCCATTGTGACAGTAGCCGATGATGGCGGCAGCTCAGGAAGATTGCGAAATGATCTTCATATCCCGCCGCCCGGTGACATCCGCAATGTGCTGGCCGCTCTTTCAGACGTAGAGCCCCTCATTGAGGAGATGTTCCAGCACCGCTTTGCGACATCCAATGAATTGTCCGGGCACTCACTTGGCAATTTAATTCTCGCGGCAATGACCTCGATTACAGGAAATTTTGTTCATGCGATTCAGGAAATGAGCAAGGTGTTAAATGTAAGGGGAAAGGTGCTGCCGGCTGCGAACCAGAGTGTGGTCCTTCACGCTGAAATGGAAGACGGGACCATCGTATCGGGAGAATCAAAGATTCCTTATTCCGGCAAAAAAATCAAGCGGGTATTTTTAACTCCTAAAAATATTAAAGCCCTGCCTGAATCACTGCAGGCAATCAGACAGGCTGACATGATTATTATTGGGCCTGGAAGTTTATATACAAGTATTCTTCCAAACTTGCTTGTTCCCAGGCTCGGCCGTGAGGTCTGTCAAGCGAAAGCAAAAAAAGTCTATATATGCAATTTAATGACACAGGCAGGCGAGACGCTCGATTATACAGCAAGTGACCATGTAAAAGCACTTTATGATCATATGAGCTGTGCTTTTATTAATACCATCCTGGTAAACAATGAAGAAATTCCTGCCCATATTCAGGAGCGGTACAGCGAGGAAAAGGCAAGGCCTGTTGTGTATGATACAGGTGCTCTAGCCGAATTGGGCCTTAATATTATGCACGGTGAAATTGTCAGCCACGAAGGCGGGATCATACGCCATGATACAAAAGAGGTTGCCCAAATGCTTTATAATTTAATTTTACATGAAACCAATAGGCGTTTTAACGCGTAATATAAAGGTGTAAAAGGGCTTTTGTCAGTAAAAAAATAAACTGTGCATACGTTTGCTCAGTGAAGAATATCTTTTTATATGTCTCTGGCTAAGCACTTTTACAGATAGGGGGTGAAGGGATGTCTTTCGCTTCGGAAACGAAAAAAGAATTGACGAACCTGGAATTAAAAGACTGCTGCGGCAAAGCGGAATTGTCCGCCTTGATCCGGATGAATGGTTCACTTTCTTTTTCCAGCCGGAAATTGATCGTTGATATCCAGACGGAGAATGCAGCCATTGCAAGAAGGATTTACACACTGATTAAAAGGAATTACAGCGTTCAGGTAGAGCTCCTGGTCCGGAAAAAAATGCGGCTGAAAAAAAACAATGTATATATTGTCAGGCTGTCGGAACAGGCCAGCATGATTCTTGATGACCTGAAAATTTTAAGTGAGGGATTCGTATTTACACACGATATCTCCAAAGAGCTCATAAAAAAGAAATGCTGTAAGCGTTCTTATCTGCGCGGTGCATTCCTCGCCGGGGGATCGGTTAATAATCCGGAAACCTCCTCCTATCATCTGGAGATCGCTTCACTTTACAAGGAGCATAACGACTCCCTTTGTGAACTGATGAATACGTTCGGGCTGAACAGCAAAACGCTTGAACGGAAAAAAGGCTATATCACGTATTTAAAGGAAGCCGAAAAAATAACGGAATTCCTGAATATCATCGGAGCACATGCATCACTGCTCCGGTTTGAAGACATCCGGATTGTCCGCGATATGAGAAACTCGGTCAATCGGCTCGTGAATTGTGAAACAGCGAACTTAAACAAAACAATCGGGGCTGCCTTGCGCCAAGTGGAGAATATCCGGTTTATTGACCAGACAGTTGGACTTCAGGTTCTGCCTGACAAACTGAGAGAAATAGCCGAATTGCGTGTAGCATACCAAGATGTCACCTTAAAGGAGCTTGGGGAAATGGTCTCAGGCGGAAATATCAGCAAATCAGGCATTAATCACAGATTAAGAAAAATAGACGAAATCGCTGAGAAACTCAGGGCAGGAAGCACCATAGATGCTCACTGACAGAGGCATCAGCAGGGAGGAGATATACAATGGCAGAAAAACAGGTAGAAGTTAAGCTAAAGACAGGATTGCAGGCCCGTCCGGCGGCATTGTTCGTACAAGAGGCCAATCGGTTCTCATCCGATATTTTCCTGGAGAAGGATGGAAAGAAGGTAAATGCGAAAAGCATTATGGGGCTAATGAGCCTGGCTGTAAGCTCAGGATCAGTCATTACCCTGAAGGCTGAGGGGAACGACGAAAACGAAGCTCTCGAAGCACTTGCAAACTATATTCAGAAGGAAAACTAAAACAACTCGCATCGGGAAGATGCGAGTTGTTTTTTTATGCATATTATTTATCTTTCTTTTCATCCAAAGAGTTTCTTGTAATGATTTGGTCAACCAAACCGTATTCAAGAGCTCTTTCAGCTGTCATGAAGTTATCGCGGTCTGTGTCTTTTGCAATGACTTCAAGCGGCTGTCCAGTGCGCTCTGATAGGATCGTGTTTAATTTTTCGCGAAGGAAAAGGATGCGCTTTGCAGCGATTTCAATTTCAGTCGCCTGTCCCTGTGCACCGCCAAGTGGCTGGTGAATCATAACTTCAGCGTTTGGAAGAGCAAAACGCTTTCCTTTTTCACCTGCTGCAAGAAGGAATGCACCCATGGATGCAGCCATACCGATACAAATGGTTTGTACCTTAGGCTTGATGAACTGCATCGTATCATAAATAGCCATACCAGCTGTAATGCTTCCGCCAGGGCTATTAATGTAAATGGAAATGTCCTTTTCAGGGTTTTCTGCTTCAAGGAATAACAGCTGGGCAACAATGGAGTTTGCCACATTATCATCAATTGCGCTTCCGAGCATAATGATGCGGTCTTTTAAAAGGCGGGAGTAAATATCATAAGCACGCTCCCCGCGATTTGTTTGTTCAATAACTGTAGGGATTAAGTTCATTTTCCAATTCCTCCTTCAAAATAAGGTCAACATACAAGATGAACAAGCATGTTCTTCCAAGTAAAGAAAATTTTTTAACTCCTATGTATTCTCATGATACACTGATGGTCAATTAAGGTCAAACGAATCGCATGGAAATAGCCCCTGATTCGTTCGACACTTTTTTCTGTGATGTTCTATCTCATTCCATGATACCCATTGTTCCGATTTTTAAAACTAAAAGGAGGCTTGCAAAGTGATTAAACATAGCATATAATTAGTTATCGTAGCGGTTGAGCGCCTGGTCAGCCAGTTAATAAAACACATGCCCTCGTGGTGCAACGGATAGCACGTGAGATTCCGGTTCTTAAGATGTGGGTTCGATTCCTGCCGAGGGCGCTAGCAAAACTCCTTGTCTGATATGGACAGGGAGTTTTTACTTTTTACGCTCTCCGCTGATGAATCCAGCCGATCCGTATATAAAAAAGTTTATCCGCAAGTAAATGGACCATTCCCGCAAATAAAATTCCTCGATCCGCAAATAAATCTAATAAACTTCCTAAATAGAAGACTTAATTTCAAAAAAATCCATAAAATCCGCAGGTTTCACCATAAAGAATGAATATTCCCCACTCAGCCATGCATATTGTGAAGTATTCAGAAAGAAGTGCCGGTGCAATTGGGGATTGCCAGCATATTTCCATACAACATTTTCTGTGAATATTGTAAAATGGGGACAGGGGGAATGTACGATGAATTTGAAAGCTGGGTTATGGCAGCAGCAGACAATGAAATTAACAATGACACAGGAGCTGACGCAGGCGATTGCCCTTCTGCAATACAGCACACAGGAGCTTTCTGCTTTCCTGGAAAGCAAGGCGCTTGAAAATCCCCTTTTAAAAGTAGAGTCCGGTCATGTCCAGACGATGGATCCCCGTTATGACCGTGTCAAACCGACAAGGATAAAAGCCGAAAAAGATAAAATAAATTGGATTGAGCAGATTGGCTGCGGAAAGACCATGCTGCTTGATGAATATTTGAAATCGCAGCTTCATTTGAAATTAAACAGGGATGACCAAAAAGTGATTGAGCATCTTATTGATAGCCTTGATGAAAACGGTTACTTCCGGACGGATCTAAAGGCGTCAGCTGATGCTCTTAAGATGCCCCTTGAGAAAGTAGAGCAGATGCTTGAAGAGCTTCAGGAACTCGAGCCTGCTGGCGTTGGCGCAAGGAATCTTCAGGAGTGCCTGTCCCTGCAGATCAAGAGATTGCCGGAAGTAAATGAACTGGCTGAAATCATTATAGATGAATACTTTACCCTTTTTGCCGAGAAGAAATGGAAGGAAATCGCAAAACAGCTCGGTGTGGAGCTTAAAGACATTCAGGCAGTATTCGATCTTGTTCAGACCCTGAATCCAAGGCCGGCTTCATCCTTCCAAAGTGAAAAATCCGCTTATATAACACCGGACGTGATTATTCAGTGGGATGGCAGCTCTTTTTCCGTCAGCGTGTTTGATGAAGTGCTTCCTAAAATTAGTTTTAATGAACCTTATTTTAAAAAGTTTTCGGCAAGTGGTGATCGAAATGTCAGCCGCTTCCTGCAGGAAAAGCAGCAGGATTATCAATGGATTATAAGAAGCATTGAGCAGAGGAAAGAGACACTTGCAAATGTGACTCTTAAAATCGTTGAAAAGCAGCAGGACTTTTTCATTAAAGGGCCTGCATATCTGAAGCCGATGACAATGAAGGAAATATCAGATGAACTCGACATTCATGAATCAACAGTAAGCAGGGCTGTCAGGGAAAAATATGCGCAAACGCCATTTGGGACATATGAGCTGAGATCGTTCTTCTCCAGTACGATCAAAACGACTTCTGATGAAAATACGTCTTCACAGCAGGTCAAGACGATTATTGGTAAAATGATAGAAAAAGAAAATAAACAAAAGCCTTTATCCGATCAGGAGCTTGTGAAGCTGCTGAAGGAAAAAGAGGGGATGGTTGTCAGCAGAAGGACGATTGCGAAATATCGGGATCAGCTGGGCATCCCGTCATCATCCAAACGGAAAAGGTATGACTGACAAAGGAGATTTGCTGATTGAAACAGCCTGAGCTAGTGTTTTACTCGCGCAGCAGATGCCCGCTGTGTGATAAAGCAAAGAGTGTATTAATGGATTTAAAGAAAGAATATGAATTTAAGTTAATTGAGAAAGATATTGATGAGAGCGATGACCTGACTGAGAAGTACGGACTCATGATTCCGGTTGTTGAAATTAATGGGCGTGAAGTGCAATTCGGGCATATTGACCCCATTACCGTAAGTGAAGCGCTTACAGAAAAAAACTGAGTTTTATCAGTTGATTTCAATACTCACTCTTGCTATTATTGAGGAGAAGCAAGGGTGATTTTTTTTGCGGTAAGTGGGACATAATATGTCTATGCGGGACAAAAAATGACCACATATGATGAAGGAGCTTTCCGGATGTACTCACTAATAGATATTCAAAAAAGATTATTGCCTGATATGCTTGCGGTTATGCAGAAGCGCTATGGGATTCTTCATTACATAGGGCTGATGGAGCCGGTTGGAAGAAGAAGCCTGGCAGTCAGTATGGGTTTGACGGAAAGAGTGCTGAGAAGTGAGGTTGAATTTTTAAAAGACCAGAACCTGATCCGCATTTCAAGTACAGGAATGAGTCTCTCTTCCGATGGCAAAGAATTACTCGAAGCTCTTGAAGGAATAATGAGAGATATTTCGGGTATAGCCGTAATGGAGCAGGAATTATCCCGAAAGCTTGGCATTCGCCAGGCGATCATTGTTTCCGGAAACAGCGATGAATCTCCATGGGTGAAGCAGGAGCTTGGCAGAGCCACAGCCATGTGTATGAAAACAAGGCTCAAAGGAAAAAATATCATCGCAGTTACCGGCGGGTCCACAATGGCAGCCGTAGCGGAGATGCTAACTCCTGACCTTGCTGAACGCGATTGGCTGTTTGTGCCGGCACGTGGCGGAATAGGCGAGGATGTTAAAAACCAGGCTAACACCATATGTGCCAAAATGGCTGACCATACTGATTCCAGGCACCGAGTCCTGTATGTGCCGGACCAGGTAAGCAGGGAGATGTATGAAAGCATTATTAAAGAACCCAATATTAAAGAAGTAATCACCCAGATCAAATCGGCAAGCATGGTTCTGCACGGGATTGGGGACGCTATAACAATGGCGGAACGCCGCAAAACCAGTGAAGAAGATTTAGTTAAAATCAAGCAAGCCAAAGCTGTAGGGGAATCATTTGGCTATTACTTCAACGAAGGCGGCGAGGTTGTACATAAGGTTCAGACCATCGGCCTTCAGCTGGATGACTTATCAGAAATTGAACATGTCGTTGCAGTGGCAGGCGGCTCCACAAAGGCTAAGGCCATCGCTGCATACATGAAACGGGCACCATCCTCTACCATTTTAGTGACAGATGAAGGTGCAGCAAAACAGTTGATAAAAGGGTAATCCCTTTTCAAATATAAAATCTACCTTTTCAAGGAGGAAATAATCATGGCAGTTAAAGTTGGTATAAACGGATTTGGAAGAATCGGGCGCGTTGTTTTCCGTGCAGCTCTTAAAAACCCTAACGTAGAGGTTGTAGCAGTAAATGACCTTACAGATGCAAACATGCTTGCACACCTTTTAAAATATGATTCCGTACACGGAACTCTAAATGAAGAAGTAACAGTTGACGGCGATTACTTAGTAGTAGGCGGACATAAAGTAAAAGTTCTTGCTGAGCGCGATCCTGCTCAATTAGGCTGGGGAGATCTTGGCGTAGAAGTAGTAGTAGAATCTACTGGCCGTTTCACAAAGCGTGCAGACGCTGCTAAACATCTTGAAGCTGGTGCGAAGAAAGTAATCATCTCAGCTCCTGCCTCTGACGAAGATATTACAGTTGTTATGGGTGTTAACCATGAGAAATATGATGCTGCAAACCACCATGTAATCTCTAACGCATCTTGTACAACAAACTGCTTGGCTCCATTTGCAAAAGTATTGAACGACAGCTTCGGAATCAGACGCGGTATGATGACAACTGTTCACTCATACACAAATGACCAGCAAATCCTTGACTTGCCGCACAAGGACTACCGCCGTGCACGTGCAGCAGCAGAGAACATCATTCCTACAACTACTGGAGCTGCAAAAGCAGTATCTCTAGTATTGCCTGAACTAAAAGGCAAATTGAATGGTGGAGCTATGCGTGTTCCAACTCCAAACGTTTCTCTTGTTGACCTTGTTGCTGAGCTTGACAAAGACGTAACAGCTGAAGAAGTAAACAATGCTCTAAAAGCTGCTGCTGAAGGAGACCTGAAAGGCATCCTTGCTTACAGTGAAGAGCCATTAGTATCTGGCGACTACAACGGAAACCCTGCATCTTCTACAATCGATGCACTTTCTACAATGGTTATGGAAGGCAACATGGTAAAAGTAATCTCTTGGTATGACAACGAAACTGGTTACTCTAACCGTGTAGTTGACCTTGTTGACTATATCGCTCAAAAGGGACTTTAATCAAAAATATTCGTTTTGCGAAGCATTAACAAGCTGAATTTTTTCTCTGGAAAAACACCTCGACTTGTTGGATATTCAAATCGCTAGCGTCTATAATGGATAAGGGTAAAAGGGGAGCAGGGAAACATTCCCTCTCCCTTTTGTTTTAAGTAAAACTATTTAACTGGGATGGTGCTCAGCTCCGGAACCTGGAGGCTTGAATCTATGAGCCGTCAGGCAAGGCGTTCCCGCTTTTCCTGGTAAGGAGGTCCTTTTGCTATGAACAAAAAAAGCGTTAAAGATGTGGAGTTAAAAGGTAAGCGTGTTTTCTGCCGGGTTGATTTCAACGTTCCGATGAAAGAGGGGCAAGTAACGGATGAAACTCGCATCAAAGCAGCTCTTCCAACAATTGAATACTTGATGAACCAGGGTGCAAAAGTGATTTTAGCCAGCCATTTGGGCCGTCCGAAGGGTTCAGTAGTTGAAGAATTGCGATTAACACCAGTAGCAAAGCGTTTGTCAGAGCTTCTTGGCAAAGAAGTGAAGAAGGCGGATGAAGCATATGGCGATTCTGTAAAAGCTATGGTTGACACGTTAAATGAAGGCGATGTTCTGCTTCTTGAAAACGTGCGTTTCTATGCTGGCGAGGAAAAGAATGATCCTGAGCTTGCAAAAGCATTTGCTGAGCTTGCAGATGTGTATGTGAATGATGCATTCGGAGCAGCACACCGTGCCCATGCTTCAACGGAAGGAATTGCTCATCATCTTCCTGCTGTATCAGGCCTTTTAATGGAAAAAGAACTTGATGTACTTGGAAAAGCTCTTTCAAATCCTGAACGCCCATTTACAGCTATTATTGGCGGAGCAAAAGTTAAAGATAAAATTGGCGTAATCGAAAACCTGCTTGAAAAGGTCGACAACCTGATCATTGGCGGCGGATTAGCTTATACCTTTGTAAAAGCAAATGGCCATGAAGTAGGAAAATCACTATTAGAAGAAGATAAAATTGACCTTGCAAAATCGTTCATGGAAAAAGCGAAAGAAAAAGGCGTGAACTTCTACATGCCTGTTGATGTCGTGGTTGCAGACGATTTTTCTGAAGAAGCCAATATTAAAACAGTAGCAATTGAAGAAATCCCTTCTGACTGGGAAGCGCTTGATATCGGACCTAAAACGCGCGATATCTACAGCGATGTAATCCAGAATTCAAAGCTTGTCATCTGGAACGGACCCATGGGTGTATTCGAATTGAATAAATTTGCAGGCGGTACAAGAGCAGTGGCTGAGGCTTTAGCAGAAGCAAACGATACATATTCAGTCATTGGCGGCGGCGATTCTGCAGCTGCAGTTGAAAAATTCCACCTTGCTGACCGCATGAGCCATATCTCAACAGGAGGCGGTGCTTCCCTTGAGTTTATGGAAGGAAAAGCCCTGCCTGGCGTTGTTGCTTTAAACGATAAATAATTATGGTGACAGGCACCACCCGAAATTTGTCGAATATAGGACATTAATAAAAATGCATGAAAGGACGTGCAACATGCGTAAACCAATTATCGCAGGAAACTGGAAAATGCATAAAACACTTCCGGAAGCGAAAGTCTTTCTTGAAGAAATCAATGGCTTAGTGCCTGGGAAAGAGCAGGTAGATACAGTTGTATGTGCACCTGCACTATTCCTGGAGCGCCTGGTTGAAAACTCAAAGGGTTCAGATGTTGAAATCGGCGCACAAAATATGCACTTTGAAGAAAACGGCGCTTTTACTGGCGAAATCAGCCCGGCAGCTCTTGAAGACCTAGGGGTGAAATACGTAATCCTCGGCCATTCCGAACGCCGTGAAATGTTCAATGAAACAGACGAGTCCGTTAATAAAAAGACTTTGGCTGCTTTCAAATACAACTTAACTCCAATCGTTTGTGTCGGTGAATCCTTAGAACAGCGGGAAAACGGCGAGACAATGGATCTTGTAGGCTCCCAAGTTGAAAAGGCCCTTAATGGCTTAACTGAAGAGCAAGTAAAGCAGACTGTCATTGCGTATGAGCCAATCTGGGCAATCGGAACAGGCAAATCTTCTACATCTGCAGATGCGAATGAGGTATGTGCCCATATCCGTTCAGTCGTGGCTAAGCAATTTTCACAGGCTGCGGCAGATGCAATCCGCATTCAGTACGGCGGCAGCGTAAAGCCTGCAAATATTAAAGAATATATGAGCCAGCCTGATATTGATGGAGCTCTTGTAGGCGGCGCCAGCTTACAGCCTACAGACTTTCTTCAATTATTGGAGGCAGGCAAGAATGAGTAAATCTCCAGTTGCATTAATCATCTTAGATGGTTTCGCATTGCGTGGCGAACGGATGGGAAATGCCGTTGCCCAGGCAAAGAAGCCAAACTTCGAACGCTACTGGAATACCTACCCTAACGCAACGCTGACAGCAAGCGGCGAAGCAGTAGGTCTTCCGGAAGGGCAAATGGGTAACTCTGAAGTTGGCCACTTAAACATCGGTGCTGGCCGCATTGTTTATCAGAGCTTAACAAGAGTGAACGTGGCCATCCGCGAAGGACATTTTGAGAAAAACGAAACGTTCCGTTCTGCGATTGACCATGTGAAAAAGAATGGCACGGATCTTCATTTGATGGGACTTCTATCAGATGGCGGTGTGCACAGCCATATTCAGCACTTATTTGCGCTGCTTCGTATGGCCGCTGAGGAAGGCGTGAAGAATGTCTATGTCCATGGATTCCTGGATGGACGTGATGTTGGCCCGCAAACAGCAGCAGGCTACATTAAAGAAGCGCAGGGAAAAATGAAGGAATACGGAGTCGGAGAATTTGCGACGATTTCCGGACGCTATTATTCGATGGACCGCGACAAACGCTGGGAGCGTGTTGAAAAGTCTTACCGTTCCATGGTGTATGGTGCTGGCCCTTCATACAGCGATCCATTGGATTTGGTTGAAGATAACTATAAAAATGGTATCTTTGATGAGTTCATCATTCCATCTGTCATAACAGCTGAAGATGGGAAGCCGGTTGCAACGATTAAGAAGAATGATGCAGTTATTTTCTATAACTTCCGTCCGGACCGGGCCATTCAGATTTCGAACACGTTTACAAACAAAGACTTCCGTTCCTTTGATAGAGGGCCAGGACATCCTGAGAACTTATTCTTCGTTTGTTTGACCCACTTCAGTGAAACCGTTGACGGATATGTTGCGTTCAAACCGACGAACCTTGATAACACCCTGGGTGAGGTCTTGGCGCAAAATGGAAAAACGCAGCTCCGCATTGCTGAAACAGAGAAATACCCTCATGTGACGTTCTTTATGAGCGGCGGGCGTGAAGAGAAGTTCCCTGGTGAAGAGCGGATCCTGATCGACTCACCGAAAGTAGCTACTTATGACCTTAAGCCTGAAATGAGTGCTTATGAAGTGACGGACGCGTTGCTGAAGGAAATAGAGGCTGACAATTTCGATGCGATCATCCTGAACTTTGCCAACCCGGACATGGTGGGGCACTCAGGCATGCTTGAGCCAACGATCAAGGCAGTTGAAACGGTTGACGAATGCCTTGGCAAAATTGTTGACCTGATTATTTCAAAAGGCGGAAAAGCGATCATCACAGCTGACCACGGAAATGCCGATGAGGTAGTTACGTTAGAAGGCAGCCCGATGACCGCCCACACAACAAATCCGGTTCCAGTCATCGTCACACAGGATGGCGGAGAACTCCGTACAGACGGAATTTTAGGAGACCTTGCTCCAACTGTTCTGGACCTGCTTGGACTGGAAAAACCGGCAGAAATGACAGGAACTACTTTATTGAAAAAGTAATCGGTGACAGGTACCACCCGAATATTGTCGAAAATGATTTTTCATAAAAAAGGAGAGAATTACTATGCCATTTATCGAACAAGTATATGCACGTGAAGTATTGGATTCCCGCGGTAATCCAACAGTTGAAGTTGAAGTTTTAACAGAATCAGGATTCTTTGGACGCGCGATTGTTCCTTCTGGAGCATCAACTGGTGAGCACGAAGCAGTAGAACTTCGTGACGGTGACAAGTCCCGCTACCTTGGAAAAGGAGTTCAAAAAGCGGTAGACAACGTGAACAACCTGATTGCAGATGCTGTTATCGGCTTGGACGTAACAGACCAGGTTGGCATCGACCGCACAATGATCGCGTTAGATGGAACTGAAAACAAAGGCAAGCTGGGCGCTAACGCAATCCTTGGCGTATCCATGGCTTGTGCACATGCAGCTGCTGAGTCTGTAGGACTTCCTTTATACCGTTATCTTGGCGGCTTCAACGCAAAGCAGCTTCCAACACCGATGATGAACATCATCAACGGCGGATCTCATGCTGACAACAACGTGGACTTCCAGGAATTCATGATCATGCCTGTAGGCGCTCCTACTTTCAAGGAAGCCATCCGCATGGGTGCTGAAGTATTCCATTCATTGAAAAAAGTTTTATCTGGCAAAGGCCTGAACACTGCTGTAGGTGACGAAGGCGGATTTGCTCCAAACCTTGGTTCTAACCGTGAAGCTCTTGAAGTTATCATCGAAGCGATCTCTAACGCTGGCTACGAAGCTGGCAAAGACATCTACCTTGCAATGGACGTTGCTTCTTCTGAGTTCTATAACAAAGAAACTGGCAAATACGATCTTGCAGGCGAAGGCCGCACTGGTTTAACTTCAGAAGATATGGTTAACTTCTACGAAGAGCTTGTAAACGAGTTCCCAATCATCTCAATTGAAGATGGTCTTGACGAAAATGACTGGGAAGGTCATAAGCTATTAACTGACCGCATCGGCGGAAAAGTTCAGCTTGTTGGTGACGACTTATTCGTTACAAACACGAAGAAACTTGCTCAAGGAATCGAGCAGGGCGTAGGCAACTCAATCCTGATCAAAGTAAACCAGATCGGTACATTAACAGAAACTTTCGAAGCAATCGAAATGGCGAAGCGTGCCGGCTACACTGCAGTTGTATCCCACCGCTCCGGTGAAACAGAAGATGCTACAATCGCTGACATCGCTGTTGCAACAAACGCTGGCCAGATCAAGACTGGTTCCATGTCACGTACTGATCGTATTGCGAAATACAACCAGCTTCTTCGCATCGAAGACGAGCTTGGCGACTTAGCTGTATACGATGGCTTAAAATCTTTCTATAACTTGAGCAAGTAATCTTGCTTGTGCAGCCGTCCCGGGTGGGGCGGCTGTTTTTTTAATTAGATTGGCAAAGAGCTCTGAACGCACATAAACTATTTTTTAAATCTAAATGTAAAGCAGAAATGGGTAAATTAATTTAAGGACAGGATTTGATAGATGGAATCTGCCAGAGAAAATCACCAGATAGGCACTATTTAGCCGGTGCTCTTGTTCTGAGCCTTAAAATCTTATTGTTTATACAATCAAAATGTGATAAATTAATAATAATGTGATTGTACGTTTTCAGGAGGTGGCTTCATGCATACATTATTGATTACTCTTTTAGTCATTGTTTCGATTGCCCTTATTGTAGTTGTACTCCTTCAGTCTGGTAAAAGCGCAGGTCTTTCCGGTGCCATTTCAGGGGGAGCTGAGCAGCTTTTTGGAAAGCAAAAAGCTCGCGGAATTGATCTGGTTCTTCACCGCATCACGGTTGTTCTTTCTGTCTTATTCTTTGTACTTACTGTTTTAGTTTCTTATTTTGCGATATAAATGAATGCAGCGCCTGGCCTTCAGAAGGTCAGGCTTTTATTTTTCTTCGGCAGTTTTCGCTTAAGAAAGCTTTTTATTGGCATGTTCCCCCGCTGTTTGCTAAAAATAAGGAATGCAGATTCAATCAAACGTTTGATTATTAAAATTATAGGAATCATAAGATAAAAGGAGTTTTATCAATGAGAGTTGTTGCACCAAAACCGTTTACATTTGGAAATGGAAAAAGAGCAGTCCTGCTGCTGCACGGTTTTACCGGAAATACAGCAGATGTAAGAATGATGGCAAGGTTTCTAGAAACAAAGGGCTACACCTGCCATGCACCGCAATATAAGGGACATGGGGTTCCGCCCGAAGAGCTTGTTCATACAGGGCCGGAAGACTGGTGGAAAGATGTGATGGAAGGGTACGAATTTCTAAAAAACAAGGGACATAAAGAAATTGCAGTGGCCGGACTTTCCCTTGGCGGCGTATTTTCCCTTAAATTGGGTTACACTGTACCTGTAAAGGGTATTGTCCCGATGTGCGCACCTATGTACATAAAAAGCGAAGAAGTCATGTATGAAGGAATTCTGAGCTACGCAAGAGAATATAAAAGGCTTGAAGGAAAGACGGAAGACCAAATTGAGCAGGAAATGGATGAGTTCCAAAAAACACCGATGAATACATTAAAGGCACTCCAGGAGCTTATCGCGGATGTGCGCAATCATGTGGATATGATTTACTCCCCGACATTTGTTGTACAGGCACGACATGACCATATGATCAACACGGACAGTGCGAATATTATTTTCAATGAAGTGGAGAATGACTTAAAGAAGCTCAAGTGGTACGAAGAATCCGGGCACGTCATTACTCTTGATAAAGAGCGTGACCAGCTGCATGAAGATGTATATGAGTTTTTAGAAAAGCTTGATTGGGAAGAATAATAACAAAAGAAAATCTCCCTGAGGAGGGATGAAGATATGGAAAATAATATACAACAGCTGATCGACAAGCTGCTTCATTATATGAAGGATGAAGCCTATAAGCCATTGACGGTCCAGGAGCTGGAAGCCGCATTTGGAATTGAGGATTCCACAGGCTTCAAAGATTTCGTCAAGGCGCTTGTTGTCATGGAGGAAAAAGGGCTTGTTGTCAGAACGAGAAGCAATCGCTATGGCCTGCCTGAAAAAATGAACCTGATCCGCGGGAAGCTTTCCGGCCATGCAAAGGGATTTGCCTTTGTTATTCCGGAAGAGCAGGGAATGGATGACATATTTATACCGCCCAATGAAACAAATAATGCCTTAAATGGCGATATCGTTCTGGCCCGTGTGACGACTGAAAGTTCTGGCCAGAGGCGGGAAGGCACGATTGTGCGCATCTTAGAGCGCGGTGTGACACAAATTGTCGGAACGTATACGGAAAGCAAGCACTTTGGATTTGTTATTCCGGATGATAAAAAGTTTGCCAGCGACATTTTTATCCCTAAAGCAGCATCAAAAGGTGCGGTTGAAGGGCATAAGGTCGTTGTAAAACTGACCACTTATCCAGAAGGCAGAAAGAGCGCAGAAGGAGAAGTTATAGACATACTTGGGCATAAAAACGACCCGGGTGTGGATATCCTTTCTGTTATTCACAAGCATGGCCTTCCGCTTGAGTTTCCTGATGAGGTGCTTAAGCAGGCTGAAGAAACGCCGGATACGATTGATCCAAGTGAGCTTGAAAACCGCCGTGATTTGAGAAACGAAGTTATTGTCACAATAGACGGTGCGGATGCAAAGGATCTTGATGATGCAGTAATGGTTAAAAAAATGGATAACGGCAATTACAAACTTGGCGTTCATATTGCCGATGTCACATACTATGTCCGTGAGGATTCCCCGATTGACAGGGAAGCGGAAGAGCGGGCAACCTCTGTGTATTTAGTGGACCGGGTTATCCCGATGATACCGCATCGCTTATCAAATGGCATTTGCTCATTGAATCCAAAAGTGGACCGGCTTACCCTTTCTTGTGAGATGGAAATCACATCGGATGGAGAAGTAGTGAATCACGAGATTTTCCAGAGTGTGATTAAAACAACGGAACGAATGACTTATTCAGATGTGAATAAGATTTTAGAAGAGCAGGACGAAGAACTTATCAACAGATACCAACCGCTTGTGCCTATGTTCGAACTGATGAAGGAGCTTTCTCTAATCCTGCGTAAAAAGAGAATGCATCGCGGAGCCATCGACTTTGATTTTAAAGAAGCGAAGGTCATTGTGGATGAAGAGGGCAACCCGACAGAAGTCGCATTGCGCGAACGCTCGATTGCAGAGCGCCTGATTGAAGAGTTTATGCTCGCAGCCAATGAAACTGTTGCTGAGCACTTCCATTGGATGGATGTACCGTTCATCTATCGAATTCATGAAGATCCGAAGGAAGATAAGCTTAGAAGATTCTTCGAGTTTATCACCAACTTTGGCTATATCGTAAAAGGAACAGCCAATTCCGTTCACCCGCGGGCCCTTCAGGAAATCATCGAAGAGGTTCAGGGAAAACCGGAAGAAATGGTTGTCAGCACAGTGATGCTGCGCTCTATGCAGCAGGCGAAATACTTTGAAGAGAGCCTTGGGCACTTCGGGTTATCAACAGAGTTTTACACACACTTCACATCACCGATCCGCCGTTACCCGGACTTAATTGTCCACAGACTTATCCGCACCTACTTAATTGAAGGCAAGCTGGATCAGGCGACAAGGGAAAAATGGAATGTACAGCTGCCTGATATTGCTGAGCACTCTTCCAATATGGAGCGCCGTGCAGTTGAAGCAGAACGCGAAACAGATGAACTGAAGAAAGCGGAATATATGGCTGACAAAATCGGCGAGGAATATGATGGGATCATCAGCTCTGTTACAAACTTTGGCATGTTTGTCGAGCTTCCAAACACGATTGAAGGACTTATCCATGTCAGCTATATGACAGACGATTATTACCGCTATGACGAGCGCCAGATGGCGATGATCGGGGAGCGTACAGGCAATGTCTACCGCATTGGCGACGAGATTACAGTCCGTGTCGTTAATGTAAACAAAGACGAACGCTCGATTGATTTTGAAATCGTCGGCATGAAGGGCACCCGCAGACGGGAAACTCGGGAAGCGCCAAAAGTGTTCAAGACTGGCAGCACCGAGAAAAAGCCGCGCAGAGGGAAGTCTGATCAGGGCAAAGGAAACAGTTCAGGCGGTCCAAGAAAGAAAAAAGAGAAAAAGCATTACGAAAATGCGCCAAAAGCAAAGCGGAAGAAAAAGAAGCGGTAAAAGCGGGAGGGCCTTAAAGGCTCTCTCTTTCCTTCCCGGCAGGGCTCCTCGTTGAGAGGGGCACGCAATTTTGCTATAATAGAAGAACCGCTAGAGAACGGATGCTGCATTTCCTGATAACAGGAAAGGGGAGCAAAGGGGGATTCAACATGCCAAAAGGAACTGGCAAAATGGTTGCGCAAAATAAAAAGGCCTATCATGACTATGCTATAGAAGAAACATATGAAGCGGGAATTGTTCTGCAGGGGACGGAGATTAAATCGATCCGAGCGGGCAAGGTGAATCTGAAGGACTCATATGCAAGAATTCAAAACAATGAAATCTATCTTTTCGGCATGCATGTCAGTCCTTATGAGCAGGGAAACCGTTACAATCACGATCCGCTAAGGACCAGAAAGCTTCTCCTGCACAGAAAAGAAATCAGCAAGCTGATTGGTGAGTCGAAGGAAGTCGGCTACTCGATCGTTCCATTAAAAATGTACCTCAAGAATGGTTATGCAAAAGTTTTAATTGGCCTGGCGAGGGGTAAAAAGAAATATGACAAGCGTGAGGATCTGAAGAAGAAAGAAGCCAAGCGTGAAGTAGAGCGTGCTTTCCGTGAAAGGCAGAAAATGTAAATCCAGAACCTTACAATTGAAAAATCAGCTCAGTGTGCTATAATAGTAATTGTCACAGTGAGTGACACAAAACTTTAGCTCATCTATTTCGAGCTTATCCGAACGTCAGCGTGCTGAATAAGATTCTGCGCAGACCTATTATAATGGGGACGCTACGGATTCGACAGGGATAGTTCGAGCTTAGGTTGCGAGTCGAGGGGATCGGCCTCGTTAAAACGTCAAAGCCAATAACTGGCAAAACTCAAAACAACTTCGCTTTAGCTGCCTAATAGGCCTTTAGCGGTTCGCCCCTCCATCGCCCATGTGGTAGGGTAGCGGACTCACTCTTAGTGGGCTACGCCGGATTCCACCGCCTGAGGATGAAGGAAGAGAACAACCAGGCTAGCTGGCCGGACGCCCGTCGATAGGCATAAGGATCAGCGAATCGCGAATATATCGACTACACTCGTAGAAGCTTAAGTGCCGATATTTCTGGACGTGGGTTCGATTAATTATTAGTCGCCTTGTGTGGCAACACACAAGTGAAAATTCGGCTTTATCGGTGAAACCTAAGTCGCCTGACTGGCGATAAGGCAATGCCGAGCGGTATGTGGAGCAATCCAACAGCCGTGTATCGACTTATAGGCTGCCACAGAAGTGGTAGTACTAGGATGCGGAATTCTGCCTGATCATCAGGTAAATTTATATTTCGCATAATACGCCGAAGGACCTGTTAAGACAGGTTCAAGATATAGTCAGTGCCATGTCGAAAGCATGGAAGTGCACGTCCCACCGTCTCCACCAAATACATATTTGGTGGTTTTTTATTTGTCATTTTATATCTTAAAAAAGTCTTCTTCGAATAAAATCTTCAGTTTCAACTTCTCCACATCATATTTGCCATTTCTCGGAGTTACTCTATCATAATTATCAAGTATCCACAAAGCCCTGTTTCTCTTTTTATCCACTCTTAAGTAAGGTGATACTTGTTTTAGTACGAACATAACTTTTTCCTTTTGTTTAATATTCAGAGAGAAAGAATTTTTGTGAATACCCGGCTTGTAATTCTTTTTATTAATTATTGTCCCACCTGTTAATGTATGTAAATAGACTAGCAGCTCCTTATCAGTAGATGCTATTGTTATACAGGGCCGGCGATGCTCACTCGCATGCATCCTGGTTAGAGTGATTGTTCCTTCACCGTCTATAATTCCTGCAATATAAGCTGCTTCAAAACTTTCCATTTCCCATCCCCCAGTGTAAAATAAGAATATATGTTCCCTTTTTAGTATAACATAATATTTATAAATTTAAAATTCAGATAATTAGTTGACTTTCCCAATAGTGATAGTAGATAATACTTGTGAGTAATATAATGCAGACGGAGCTGTTATTTATGGGGCACAGAGGACGGAAAATAGGGGCCAGCGGGGAGCAGAGCCGCGCATTGCTTCTTGAAGTTGCCGCGGAGGAATTTGCGCAGAAAGGCTATTTTCATACAAAAATCAGCGATATTGTGAAAAGGGCAGGTCTGACCCAGCCCTCCTTTTACCTATACTTTGAAAGCAAAGATGCCATTTTCCAAGAACTGGTCGACTTGTTTCGCAGGCGGATATCTGAGCTTACTTCCAAGAGCCGTGTGGAAACTGGCGTTGATTTGTCATCATTGCCTGAACGAATAACAACAGGCTTAACTTCTATCTTTACATTTTTTATGGAAAACCAGAATTTGACCCGCATCGGTTTTTTTATGGCTTCGGATGCCGGCGAATTTAAGGAGATACTTGCTGGTCAAATTGAAGCCAACCTCTTGTCAGAACAGCAGGCAGGATACTTCAGGGAAGATGTTGATATGGGAATTGTCGCAGAGAGTCTGACAGGGATTATTGAACGCCTGACATTAACCAGATTATTTAAAGGGATAAAGACTCCAGAAGATTTAGCAAAAGAAATTGTCCATTTATTCCTTTATGGAATGATTAATAAAAGCAGCACTCAATGAAGACTTCTGAGGGGAACAGAATCTTTACGGGAGAGTGGAAAAGGGAATGGAAACCTGTGAGGGGAAAATTGATAAAGAATGGGTAGAGCTCATATTGACAGCCAAACAGCTGGGGTTAACAATTGAGGAAATACAGGACTTTATTAAACAATCCAAAAGTGGGTCTAATAAAGGCAGGATTCACGAAAATCATAAATAGCTTGATTATCCTCAGAACAATGGGAAGGATAGGAACAAATGAGGAAACTTTGGATACGGGGCACTTTT
This sequence comes from Cytobacillus firmus NBRC 15306, assembly GCF_001591465.1. Lineage (GTDB taxonomy): Bacteria > Bacillota > Bacilli > Bacillales > Cytobacillaceae > Cytobacillus > Cytobacillus firmus. Next base: position 44,466 of record NZ_BCUY01000013.1, on the reverse strand, counting down.
ACGGGACTGCTGTCTGGAACTTTTCTGGGCTTATTTCTGAAAATGATTGAGATATCCACAGGTATAAAAGTGTACACATTGCTATTAAATGTGGATTACTTTCCGATTTTAAAAAACTATCATTTTCCCGAATTAGTCGAATTTGGATTTCATCTGATCATTTCAGTTATAGTGGCAATCAGCTTATTATTAATAATAAAAAAATACTGCTGGAACAGGACCCAAATCATCGTCCGTACATTATTTATCACCTTTTCCATAGGATTTCTTCTTTATCCGACGACTGGCTTATCTGATCGAACCCCTGAACTTACATCTTTACCTGCCCTATTTTTCTGGCTTCTAGGCCATCTGTTATATGGTCTGCTGCTTTCTTCGCTGTTTATAAAAAAGGGGAATTCTTAACTGAATTAGGGATAAAGGTCTTTTAATCCTTGTTAATATGTTTTATAGTGTTAGTAAAGATTTGTCTTATTAGGTGATGGAGTTCACCTTTAACCGCCTTTTGGCTAATGACTCCTGTCAGTTATGTGGTAACTGGCAGGAGTCTTTTTGTTTTGGGTAAACTAAGAGAAATGGAGGGTTCTGGATGGTTTATATACTGGTTGGCGCAGCAGGGTTTTTAGGTGCCTCATTACGTTACAGCATGGGTGTTTTTCTTTTTCAGGAAAGTGCGGTTTTTCCTTTCGCGACTTTGACGGTTAATCTTCTGGGAAGTTTTCTCCTGGCTTGGCTGACGACGGGCCTGATGGTTCGTTTTTCTTTGCCAGCTCATCTAAAAACAGCACTAGGAACTGGTTTTGTGGGATCCTTTACCACTTTTTCAACTTTAAGCGTTGAAACGGCAGCACTCTTTCTCGATGGAAAAACAGCTCTGGCCGTTTTGTATATCGCAGCAAGCATTTTTGGCGGATTATGGATGAGCCGATTGGGGTTTCAGGTCAGGAAAGGAGAAGAAACGGGATGAGTTCATTTCACGTTCTTCTAGTGGGGATTGGCGGTTTCTTTGGAGCAATTTCCCGGCTTTGGGTCAGTCAGTTCATTAGTAAAAGGTTTGTGTCGGGTTTCCCTGCTGCCACGCTTATTATTAATTTAATGGGTTCACTGCTTCTCGGAATCATGGTGGGCTCAGGAATAAAAGGCAGCCTTTTTATGCTTCTTGGCACAGGATTTATGGGAGCTTTCACTACTTTTTCTACATTTAAGCTGGAAGCGATACAGCTGCAATTCGATAAAAGGAAAAAGGATTTTATTCTCTATAATATATTGGGCTATGGAGGAGGAATTCTTTTGGCTTTTCTTGGTATTGAACTGGGATCCCTTTTTAGGTGAAGAGCAAGTGTTTATAGACATGTACTTAGGGAATTTTGTATGATAACCTGCCTCGAAGAATTATGTTATGATAACAAATAGCATCAAGGAGGTAATAAAATGTTTTGGGAATCTTATATAACAAATGATAAATTAGTCGATTTGGGAATCTCTATTGGAATACTTCTGCTTTTTCTCATTTTCCGCAAACTTTTTACTAAATATGTATTTGTTCTTTTATTAAAGCTGAGCAGAAAAGCGCCAAATGACTTTTTCTCTCATATATTTATTTCATTTCAGAAGCCGATTCAGTGGTTATTTATCATTATAGGAATCTATTTTTCAGTTGGCTATTTTCCATATCTAAATCAGCATAATTCCTTATTTCGAGATATAATAAGTTCTTCATTCATAATCTTGCTCACGTGGGGATTGTACAATATGGCAGCTGCATCATCTGCCCTTTTTACCAGCCTAAAGGTTAGGTACGGCCTGGAAATTGATGATATTCTCATTCCATTTATTTCAAAGGCTTTAAGGGTCGTAATTGTGGCGATCAGTTTTAGCATTGTCGCCCAGGAGTTTGGTTATGATGTGAATGGCTTTGTGGCAGGTCTTGGATTAGGCGGAGTCGCCATTGCGTTTGCAGCAAAGGATGTACTTGGCAATTTGTTTGGCGGATTCGTCATTATTACAGAAAAGCCATTCACAATTGGTGATTGGATTATGACGCCGAGTGTGGAGGGAACAGTTGAAGATATTTCTTTCCGAAGCACGAGAGTAAGAACATTCGCTCAGGCGCTTGTTACAGTGCCAAATGCTACGTTAGCAAATGAATCGATTACAAACTGGAGCAAGATGGGAAAAAGGCAAATCAGCTTCAGATTGCGCGTTACTCATGATACGACAAAAGATCAAATGGCGAATGTGGTAGGACAGATTGAGTATCTGTTAAAAAATCATCCGGATATACATCCGGAAACCATTCTTGTTACCTTTGACGACTACAAAGAAAATGGGCTCGATATATTCCTTTATTTCTTCACTAAAACAACAAACTGGGGAGAATTCCTTAAAATAAAGGAAGAAATCAACTTTGAGATTATGGACATTCTTGAAAAATGAGCGTGTTTATGTCGCTATGCCAAGCAGGAAGTTATACTTGGAACCTGAAGGCGAAAATCAGCTGAAAAAAGATTCCAGGGTGAGACAGGAATCATCCAGATAAAAAGGCGGGACCCTTGAGTCCGCCTTTTTATTTTGAAAATAGTTTATTCCACTCTTCGGCTTTCGCTGAAGCAAAAGAATCTTCTTTTACTTCTCCAGGCTTTACTCCGCTCCTCCAATGCCCAAGCAAAGGAATATCTAGGAATAAAATCAAGAGACTCCGTTAAAAGGCTTCTCCAATCTGTTAGCGGGAAGAAGGGAGGTGCGAACCGTGGAACTAAATATACATTGGATTTTTTTATTGACAATCCAAGTTCCCTCCATTAAAGTTAACTACGTTAATAGTTAAACAGTTGAACAGTTAAACGATAGAATAATCACACTGTGAGGTGAATATATAAGTGAGTGTGCAAGATATTAAGGATTTGGTCGACCGGTATATTGCCGTTTCTTTTTCTGTTGAGAAAAAGGCTGCGTCACTTGTAAAAAATCAGATTGGCAGCGATCTGACCAATGATCAGCATTTTACTCTGAGGTACATAAATCAGGCAGGCTCCTGTACTTCGTCAGAGCTTGCGGAAGTGTTTGATGTAAAAAAGAGTGCGATCACAGCCATGATTACGCGCATGTGGGAAAAGGGTCTGATTCAGCGGACACGTGATGAAAATGATCGCAGGGTAGTCTATCTGACACTTACCGAAAAAGGGAATGAGCTGTACGTCAAAGCAGAAGAAAAGATTCATAATCTTGTAGAGTCACTGATAAACAGATTTGATCAGGCTGAAATTCAGCAGTTCATTGAAACCTTTGAGAAATTGGATAAAGTATTATCGCAGTCTAACGGGCAGTGAGACTGCCGCCTCTAGACTCCTGGTAATCGAAGAATATGGCGGAAGACTAACAATCTGTGGGGGAAAAGTACCCGCTGATTGAGGTTTCACTTTATCAGAAAACAAAGCGGGGGATTAAAAAGTGTATTCAATTATTAAAAGAAAATGGCTTGTCATTGCCGTCTGGATCGCAGTGGCTGCCGGCTTATTTATGGCAGCACCAAACATGGCTGATCTGGTCCGTGATAAAGGGCAGATTACTGTTCCTGAAGAGTATTCATCCACACTTGCCGGGGATATCATGCAAGAAGTGCAGAAACAGGAAGGCGGCGGGGATGAGACCCAGGTCGCACTTGTTTTCCATAATGATAAAAAGCTCACAGGAGAAGAAATCAAAGAAGCGGAGAAAGCTATCCGGACGCTTGAAGACAAAAGTTCAGAAATGGGAATTACTGAAATTCTTACCCATTTTAATGAAGAAAGCTTAAAAGAACAGCTTGTTTCAGAGGATGGCAAGTCGATTCTTGCTTCTGTCAATGTAAGCTGGAACGATCGTGAGCCAGCAGAGCTGAGTGAAGAGCTTTATTCAGCTATTGATGATGCTGAGGTAGATCACTACTATACGAGTGAATGGCTGATCAATGAAGATCTCATGAACAGTTCTCAGGAAGGACTGAAAAAGACGGAAGGGATCACAGTCGTCTTTATTCTGGTCGTTTTGCTGCTGGTATTCCGATCAGTGGTTGCGCCAATTATTCCGCTCCTGACAGTGGGATTCACTTATCTTGCTTCACAATCTATTGTGGCATTTTTAGTAGATAAGCTGGATTTTCCGATTTCAAACTATACCCAGATTTTCCTTGTAGCGATTCTGTTTGGGATTGGAACAGACTATTGCATCCTGCTGCTTAGCCGTTTTAAAGAAGAGCTTTCCTATAATGAAAGCACAGCGGACGCCATTGTGGCAACATACCGCAATGCGGGGCGCACAGTATTTTTCAGCGGCCTGGCTGTTATGATTGGCTTTGCTGCAATTGGCTTCTCGCAGTTTATTCTTTACCAGTCAGCAGCAGCTGTGGCCATTGGTGTAGCGATCCTCTTAATTGCTTTATTTACGATTGTGCCATTCTTTATGGCGGTGCTGGGACAGAAAGTTTTCTGGCCTTCGAAAAAGAGTGCCGAGCATGGTGAAAGCAAGCTATGGGGTACGGCCGGCCGATTCTCGCTGGCGCGTCCATTTCTGGCATTGCTTATCGTGGCAGCTGTTTGTGTGCCATTCCTGGTGACGTATGACGGAGACCTTTCCTACAACTCCCTTGAGGAAATCGGCGGGGATGTTAATTCCATTAAGGCGTTTAATGCCATAGCTGACAGCTTTGGGCCGGGAGAATCCATGCCAACGCAGATCGTCTTGAAAAACGATGAGGAAATGGATTCAGCAGAATATGTAGGCCTGGCTGAAAAAATTAGCCGGGAGGTTGAAAAAACAGACTTGGTGGATACAGTTCGTTCTGTCACAAGACCAACTGGAGAGCCGATCGAAGACTTCTTTGTTGCCAAACAAGCTGAAACGCTTGAAGAAGGGCTTGGGGAAGGAAAAGATGGACTGAACAAAATTTCAGATGGCTTGAATGAAGCAAGCAGCGAACTGTCCAAATCAGAACCTGAGCTGCAGAATGCCACAAAAGGAATCAATGACTTGATTTCCGGCACCAATGAAATCAAGTCGGGTCTTGGAGAAATTCAGACAAACCTGGCAAAAATCGAAGATGGTATTCGTCAGGGATCTGCAGGTTCGGATCAAATTAAAGAGGGATTGGAAAAATCCAAGGCCGGTGCCGAAGAGCTTCTCGCTGGATATCAGCAGCTGCTAGTTGGGTATCAGTCAGCAGAAGAGGCCATTCCTTCCTTAATGGCGGGCTATAAAGAAATCCAGACGAACTTAAATCAGTTATCGGATGGCATCAGACAGGCAAATGAAGCACTGTTTGGCTATGTTGAAACAAAGGACCCTGAGTTGGCCCAAGACCCTCAATACCAAGCAATTAAAGGTCAAGTAGCTGGCCTTCAGCAGCAGCTTCCAAAAGTTTCAGAAGGTATCAATGCTGCTAATAGGGGGTTAACACAGCTGCAAAACGGCTTGGCGGAGGCAAATAAAAACTTCGGAACCGCCATATCCGGCCAAAAGGAATTAACTTCAGGGCTCCAGCAGCTTATTAAAGGAATCGAAGCCCAGCAGGCAGGACTCAATCAGCTTGCAGACGGTCAGGGACAAATCGTTAATAATTTTCCAAAGCTGACAAATGGTTTAGCCGGAATCAATGGAGGACAGGAACAGCTTCTTGCCGGATTTGGCGATCTTGGCGGACAAATCAGTCAGCTGACAGATGGCCTTGGCCAGAGTGCAGATGGGCTTGAGCAGGTATCTGAAGGACTCGGTTCTGCACAGGACTACCTGGCAGGTCTTTCAAACTCGGATAATATGGATGGTTTCTATCTGCCGCCTGAGGTTTTGGAGGATGAAGAATTTGCCCAGGTGTTTGATGTCTATTTGTCTGAGGACCGTAAAGTTATGACAATGGATGTTGTGCTTGAAGCAAATCCTTATTCTAATGAAGCCATTAACCAGGTAGATGAAATCAAGGAAGCTGTGGAAAGAGCGACAAAGGGGACTAAGCTTGAAAATGCGATTGTCGCAGTAGGCGGGATTACAAGTACCAATGCTGATTTAAGCACAATGTCTGATCAGGATTATTCCCGTACAGTCGTATTGATGCTGCTTGGCATTTCCATCATCCTTGTGTTCCTTTTCAGGTCTATCATCATGCCAATCTATTTAATTGGTTCATTGATTCTGACCTACTATACAAGTATGGCAATGAACGAAGCGATTTTTGTGAATCTGCTTGGATATACAGGCATCAGCTGGGCGGTTCCATTCTTTGCTTTCGTTATTCTCGTTGCACTTGGCGTCGACTACAGTATTTTCTTAATGGACCGCTTTAATGAATATCGTGACCTTTCAATCGCAGATGCAATGCTGTTATCCATGAAAAAGATGGGCACTGTTATTATTTCAGCTGCTGTAATCCTTGGCGGAACATTCGCGGCAATGATGCCATCCGGAATGCTGTCACTATTGCAGATCGCGTCCATCGTTCTGATCGGTTTAATGCTTTACGCACTGGTTGTGCTGCCGCTATTTATACCGGTCATGGTCAAGAACTTCGGCCAGGCAAACTGGTGGCCGTTTAAAAGAAGTGCAAATTAATTAAGTTGAGACTGTCTTTATGGCAGTCTTTTTTTGATGGTTAAATTTAAGCAGAAGCATAAAGCCCCAATTATCAGCATTGGGGCTTTCAGCTAAATCTTATGGATTTGTCGACCACATGCCGGCTGTTTTCACAAACACCCGAGGGTTCAATTTCAGCTGTGCTACCATGAATTCTGCCAGATCTTCCGGCTGCATGACTTTTTCAGGGTTGCCGTCTGTCAGGTTTGTTTCAATCGCAAGGTCAGTGGCAACCGTGCTTGGAGTTAACGCGCTAACTCGGATATTGTGTTTTCTAACCTCAAGCATCAGGGACTCTGTTAAGCCTAAAACGGCAAATTTGGATGCGCTGTATGCACTGGTGACAGGCGCACCTTTCTGGCCTGCTGTGGATGCAATGTTGATAATGTCTCCGGACTTCTGTTCAATCATTTCAGGGAGAACGGCTCTTGTAACATTATAAACACCCATTAAGTTGACTTTGATGATGCTTTCCCACTCAGCGGGAGAAAGCTCCAGAAATCCTCCAAACTTGGCGATTCCGGCATTGTTAATCAGGATATCCACAGAGCCAAGGTCTGACTTAATATGCTCGACTGCATGAGTAACAGCTTCAAGGTCGGCAACATCGGCTGCTGCAGCAGATACATTCACATCGTACTGGCTAAGTTCATCCGCCATTTTTTCCAGATTTTCAATCGTGCGCCCAAGCAAACCAATATGGACGCCTTCTTTTGCGAGCGCTATGGCTGCTGCACGGCCGATCCCTCTGCCTGCTCCCGTGATGAGAGCTGTTTTGCCTTTTAATGTATGCATCGTTTTTCCTCCTCTAAAAAAATCATTCATATACTACCAGAAAGGAGGTGAATTTCCTAATAAACCGCTTGCGCAGGTGGCACGTTTGAGGAAGCTGCAGGCATTATGATAAGATCACTTCAAATGAAAGGGGGAGATCTAGTGAAGCTCAGTGTATTGGATCAATCAGTCGTGGCGAAAGGGGATACTGCCGCTGAAACTTTTCGTAAAACAGTTAAGCTAGCTCAAATGGCAGAACAGCTTGGCTACACTCGTTTTTGGGTGGCTGAGCATCATAATTCAAATGGAATGGCTGGCTCCTCACCGGAAATTCTTATCTCACATATTGCATCAAGCACGAGTCAAATCAGGGTTGGTTCGGGCGGAGTTCTTTTGCCGCAATACAGTCCTTATAAAATTGCCGAAAACTTTAATGTTCTCCAGACATTATTTCCAGGAAGAATCGATTTAGGCGTTGGGAAATCCCCCGGAGGATCCGCATCCACCCGGCTTGCCCTGACAGATGGCGCAAGGAAAAGTCTGAATGAATTCCCGAGACAGCTTAGGGATTTGCAGGGGTTTTTGAACAAGGAGCTTCCAGAAGGACATCCTTATCAGCAAGTCAAAGCTTTTCCAGAGACTGAAGACCCTGCACTATTGTGGCTTCTTGGAATCACACATCGCGGAGCAAGGCTGGCTGCGGAAACGGGAGCTGCCTTTACCTATGGGCACTTTATCAATCCTGCCAATGGAAAGAGAGCAATGGATACATATTTCAGTCAATTCCAGCCTTCAGCAGCTTTGGCTGAACCGAAAGCAAATGTGTGTATTTTTATTGTATGCGCTGAGACACAGGAAGAGGCTGAAAAACTGGCATTGAGCCAGGATATGTGGCTTCTGGCAGTTGAAAAAGGGAGGGATACGAGATTAATCCCAAGCATAGAAGCTGAAGATATCCAGCTGACACATGATGAAAAAGAAAAAATTACTGAAAACCGCAAGCGGATGTTAGTTGGCACTCCGGCAACAGTAAAGGAAGAATTGAAGCTGCTGAGCGAAATCTACGGAACAGAGGAATTTATGGTCATTACCAATATTCATGACTTTCAAGGCAAGCTGAATTCGTACACACTGCTGGCCGAAGCTATCGGCTTAAGTGAAAATTAGTATTCACAATTCATCCACGGATTGAGGATTATTTTCATTTTGAACATCTCATTATTTCAAAATGTGCATAACTAATTCATTGATTTTTTTAATTTTTCAGAAGTATCCACAATTAAAGGCGTTTTTTGCCCGTTTCATCCACACAGCGTGGATAATTCAATGAGGCAATAGAGTTATCCACAAAAGAAATAATGATCGGAACAAAAAGTTATCCCCATACATACCCGTCTTTTTATTTATCCACATAAGTGATTGCCTGTCTCCCTATTTGTTCCTATCCGGCAATGAAGCTGTCTTAATCCTCATTCGTCATCAAAAAAGCCCGGTTTCCCGGGCTTTGATACAGCAGTTAATTAATTTCGGCTTTCCCGCTGGATACAGAGATGCGGATGTCATGTTCACCTGATCCATGCCTGCCTGAAATATCATTTTTATCCCGCTTTTCATCATCCAATTCGAAAGTGCTGCTGATATGGCCGCTGCTTGCTTTGCCTTTTAAGGTGAAGTCTGCATCATCAGGCAAATCAAGGCGGACAAAGCCTGAACTGGCTTCCACTTTAATAGAGTCAATCAGTTTGCCGACCATTATATCGAGATGTCCAGATGAGACCCCGGCGTCAAGCTTGCCCTGGTAGTTGCGGATCTTCACTTTGCCTGAACTCATATCTATATCGCCTGATCGGGCAAATAAGTGATCTGCATCCATCATTCCCGAGGAGCCTTCATGCTCAAATTCATCCGTCTTAATGTTGGCCAGGCTGACTTTTCCCGAGCTCATATTAACATCCAGGCTCTTAAGCTCGAAAGGTTTGCTCTCAGATTCACCGGCGAAATTCAAACTGCCGGAACCGATGTCAATGGACATGGATTTATTAAAATCTTCAGGAACGTAAACTTTCAGATTGCTTTTGTTATTGAAAAACTGAAAGCCATCCAGCCACTTTCTTTTGTATTCTACACGAACTTCGTTTCCTGATTTATTTACGGTAACTTTGCCTTTACCGTCTAGCTCCGCTCTAACATCATTCCTCTTTTCAGGAATAATGACTGTATCTGAGCTTGATACATCTATGCTGATATGGTCTGTCCTCTTGCTGAGAGAAGCTTCGGTACTGCTTCCTCCAAAGCTGAGCCAGCTGTTCACGCCGGTAAAGAGCAAATAGGAACAGACTAAAATGATAAAAATGGTGAAGATCCTTTTCACTATGAATCCCTGCTTTCCCTCAATAATTTCTTAATTATATTTTATGCTAATCTCCATTCATGCACATTGAGCCCCAGGTTTAATTTCAGCTAAGACCTGAGTCTTACGGAATATAATATATAGCTTTTTGTCCGGCGAAAGATGTGCAAACTTGAATATGTACACTGCAGCAGAAGTTGTAGAGAGGGGCTCTGCCTATAGTAACTCTCTAAAAAGAATTTTCTTTTCACTGCTAATATCTTATTATAAAAGGAAAAAACAGGAGAATCTATGAAAATCAAAAATGTTATTGGAAATGTCGGCAAGCCTGAGGTATGCGATAAAAAGCTGACTGCGCTTGAGCTGAAATGATTCAATCGCATATAAAGATTGTACCGATCTCAAAAGATCACGAAACTGCTGCAAAAGAATTAATATTGAAAGGATTCGAGGAACGCTCCGGATTTATTGACCATTCGTTAAATCCTGATTTGAACTGCCTTACAGAAACATACAGCGCTGAAGGTGCATTTTTTCTGGCTGGTTTAATTGATAATGAACTGGTGTGTACGGGTGCAATTACCAATGAAGGCAATGGGGAGTGCAGGCTGCAGCGAATGTCTGTAAAAGCGGTTATAAGGAGTATAAAATGGAAGCTGAGATGATCCACCTATCTAAAGAAATTTAGCGGATTTGCCTAAGGGCAAGTCCGATTTTTTTAAAAAAAGCATGCATATGAAGTGAGATGTTACATAATATATGTTATAATGTATTTGTGTTACATTGAAAAAACGATAAAGACAGTGGAAGCGGCAAAAGATAACAAAGCCAACGTCTCAGTCTCACTGTCACTTCTTTCGAATAGCAGCTTTGCACTATGCTAAAGATCCGCAATGAGCTGCTGTCATCATCTCTCCTGGCATTATCCTGTTCCTGGTGCAATAAAAAGAGATCCTCAACAAAGAAAGAACATTTTTTATAACCTATATCCTTTAATTAAATCTGAATAAAGAAGGTGATCGTATTGGCTGAATTTATTTGGCAGACTGATGCACTTATCCTGCTGGCTGCTATTCTTTTTATTATTGGAGTAATGACAACTAAATTTTCTGCACGGCTTGGCGTCCCCGCTCTTGTTCTGTTTATCGCGGTCGGAATGGGATTGGGGCAATTCATTTATTTTGATAATGCGAGAATTGCGCAGATGATTGGGGTTTTGGCCTTTATCATTATTTTGTTTGAAGGCGGACTGCAGACGAACTGGAAAACAGCCCGGACGGTCATTGTACCCTCTTTATCATTGGCAACCTTAGGTGTTGTGATTACCACCGGACTTGTTGCTGTGGCAGCAAAGTTTATTCTCGGTGTAGATTGGCCTGTCGCGGTGCTATTTGGTGCGATTGTCGGTTCAACTGATGCAGCTGCTGTTTTTGCTGTTTTAAAAGGGCAAAATATAAAGCCAAGGATTTCCGCAACACTGGAAGCCGAGTCTGGCTCCAATGATCCCATGGCAGTGTTCCTTACAGTTGCCATGATTGAGCTGATCATGATTCCCGGCTCCGGCATTTTTTCACTTGTTGGTTCCTTCTTTATCCAAATGGGAGTGGGAGCAATAGCCGGTCTCTTGTTTGGCAAGTTCGCAATATGGTCATTGAATAAAATTAACTTGGATTCAAGCGGGCTTTATCCTGTGTTTGCAACTGGCTTTGCCATGCTGACATATGGAATAACAGCTTATCTGGGAGGCAGCGGCCTTCTTGCTGTATATGTGGCGGGTATTATGATTGGGAACGCAGATATTGCTTATCGCCACTCTGTTTTCCGTTTTACGGAAGGTTTTGCCTGGATGATGCAAATTGCGATGTTCGTTATTTTAGGCCTTCTGGTCTTTCCGAATGAACTTTTCCAATCAGACATTTTGCTAAAAGGCCTGGCTCTTTCAGCACTTCTCATATTTGTTGCCAGACCTGCTGCTGTTTTCCTAACCACCATTAAAATGGGCTTTTCGATGAAAGAATTGATCTTCTTATCTTGGGCAGGATTAAAAGGGGCTGTGCCAATTGTGCTGGCCACTTTTCCGCTGTTATCCGGCGTGGAAGGCAGTCACGAAATTTTCAATGTTGTCTTTTTCGTTGTCCTGACCAGCGCTCTTATCCAGGGATCAACAATTACTTTGTTAGCTGAAAAGCTCGGTCTGACTGGGCCTGAGAAGGCTACTCCCATGCATTCCCTGGAATTGGTTTCCCTTGGGAAAGCAGATGCTGAAATGATTGAATTCGAAATCAAAGAAGATGCATTCATTGTCGGGCAAAATCTGATGGAGATTCCTTTTCCTGAAGGCTCACTTGTCAATGCAATCATTCGTAAAGATGAGTTAATTACTCCAACAGGCAACACCCAAATTGAGCAGGGAGATTTTCTTTACATCCTTACTAAGAGAAAATATAAAAGAGAGCTCAAGCTGCTGCTGAAAAAGAAAAAACCAGCTGAGACTTTGATTGAGGCAGAGGCGTAGGCAAAATAAGGAACCAGTGTGGAGAGGATCTGCACTGGTTTTTTGCATTTTCGCGGATAATGCAAGTTAAATCACGGATAAAATCAAAATTTCGTCGTTATCTTCAATTTTTCGCGGAAAAATTTTCTGTGCAGCTGCGAATGTCCAAAGTATTAGACATCCTGCCATCTGAAATGCTACCATGAGAACAGTTTCGGCCCAAAAGGTGGCAGGATGAAAAATAAAATAAAGGAAATACGAAAAAAGCTGGGAATAACTCAGAAAAGGCTCGCTCACGAATGCAGTGTAGCCAGGCAGACAATTAACTGCATCGAAAATAATAAATATGATCCCACACTGGAGCTCGCTTTTAAAATTTCTAAAACATTAAAAGTAAAGGTAGATGAATTGTTTATTTATGAGTAAATTTAATGCTGATACAATCATTACGATGAAGGATATTGTACGTGAGGGTGATTCGATCCTGCGTGAAGTAACAAAGGAAGTCACAGTGCCTTTGACTGAAGAAGATCGCGGAACGCTGATTGCGATGATGCAGTATTTGAAGAACAGTCAGGATCCTGCCATTGCAAAGAAATATGGTTTGCGACCGGGCATTGGATTATCCGCCAACCAAATTGGCCTGAACAAGCGCATGTTTACTGCTTATTTTACCAATGAAAAAGGTGAACCCCAGGAGCATTATTTAATTAACCCGAAAATTATCAGCCACTCTGTCGGTGTCATTTTTCTTCCGGAGGGTGAAGGCTGTTTGTCTGTAGACCGTGATGTAAAAGGGTATGTGCCCCGTTATGAGCGTATTAAGGTAAAAGCACATAATTTTGATGGAGAGGAAGTGACACTCCGATTTAAGGGGATTCCTTCTATCATCATGCAGCATGAAATCGACCATCTTAACGGAATTATGTTTTACGATCGAATTGATAAAAATGATCCGTTCAAAGTTCCGGAACACTCGGTTATGGAGAACTTTTAGAAGCATAGGCCATGGGTTTATGCTTTTTGTTTTATGGAAATAGAATGTGGTAAATATTTAATAACCATTTATAACAAACAATAACAAAAGGAGGATTAGGTAAATGGATGATAAAACTGCTGAAACGAATATCAGGCTAAATGAAAAGCTTGAAGATCAGATCCCTCTGGGTGAATTTTGATTATTGCTGCCTTTTGATTGCAAACCAGGTGGGGATTCGCCCTGATCGTCAGGAGAAATATGATTTTTCAGATCCTTATATTTCTTCTTCAGCAGTTCTGATTACACATGAAACTAATGATTCAGTTTCGAGCTTTGAAGACATAGAGGGTTTGAAGGCCGCACAGTCCATGACAAGCAATTATGCTGATATGGCAAAATCATATGGTCCGGAAATTGTAGGAGTAGACGGATTTAATTGTAGTGATCGGACCTTCCGGATCCGGAAAAACGACCTTGCTGCGGTGCTTAAATGTACTGGAGCAGCCTACTTCAGGCCTGCTTGCCATAGACGATCAAGTCCTCGACTTTTCTCAGAAGGTCTTGAAAAGGCAAATACCTCCCTTCAGGCGCCTTACGGGAATGGTTTTTCAGAACTATAACTTATTTCCGCATATGACTGCACTCGAAAATGTCATGGAGGGGCCGGTTACAGTGAAAGGCGAATCAAAGGAAATGGCAAAGGAAAAGGGGGAAATGCTTTTAAGAAAAGTTGGTTTAACGGATAAACCTGCCTATTATCCTTTTCAGCTTTCAGGCGGCCAGCAGCAGCGGGTAGGGATTGCACGGGCTCTTGCAATGGAACCAAAGGTTATGCTATTTGATGAGCCTACTTCGGCACTGGACCCTGAACTAGTTGGAGAAGTGCTGAAGGTGATGAAGGATCTGGCCGCTGAAGGAATGACGATGGTGGCCGTTACTCATGAGATGAGATTTGCCAGGGAAGCAGCGGATGAAATCATTTTCATGGACGGCGGTATTGTCGTGGAACGCGGCAAACCTGAACAGATATTCTCCAGTCCAAAAGAAGTGCGCACCAGCCAGTTCCTGAATTTAATTCAATAAACAGGCCTCTGCAGAAAGGCAGGGGTCAATTTTATAAAAAAAAATGCTTCCTTAACAGGAAGCGGAAAAAAGGGGGATTTACACTTGTAGGATTAGTATGTCCGGGCAGAGAAGTTCTTATTCATATTTTCTAAAAATAATTAATTGATTTAAACATATTTAAGGGTGCCCTTTTGCCGCGGGGTTTATTCCATGGTATTCGTGCTATACTGAAAATAGAATCCGGTGGGAGAGGTGTTAAAATGAAGGAAAATATTTTAATTTGTGTAAGCAATCCCAATCATGCGGAAAGACTGGCCCAGAGAGGAAAAAAACTGAAGGAAGCTTTTCAGGGAGGGGGCTATATTCTCTCCGTAGAAAACCGGAAACAGGAAGAGTTTAACTTTAACGAGCTTCAGACAAAATACTTGTTCGAAAGTTTAGCAGAGAAATACGGGCTGAAGATGCTTGCCAAGAATGCTGGGGGCAAGAAAACTGCCAGGGTGATCGCTGAAGTGGTTCAGGAGTATAATATTACCCAGATTATTCTTGGACAGGCTGTACAAACCAAGCTGGAGCGCATGGTAAAGCCTTCGCTGGTCAATGAATTATTCCAGCTGCTTGATGGGGTGGATATTCTTGTCGCAGAAGTTTCCAGAAAGGTCCATGACCCTTCTGATGATACAGATAAAGGGCTGCCGGCCCAGATCGTCAAAAAAGGCTCCGATTATCATCTAATCATTGGAGAAAGTCACGACAATGGAATAAAGGGCCTCTTCTTTAAAGAATTATCCTCCGACTTCTCAAATGGTTTTTTTGTGATACAAAGAGAAAATAGCCATGAAGTGCTGCGTATTCACGATGGTGTTGTTGATAGTAATATATTGGAAGATAAATAAGAAAGCCGGCCCGCAGCCGGCTTTTAACATATTTAAATTAAGTCGTTTACATAATATACTTTTCCGCTCTCAATCTCCTTATGCAGCAGCAGGCCGACCAATGCGTTTGCCACAGTTTCCGTATCCCTTAGCATTCCTTTCTCCTTATATTCCTGGAATTTCTCCAGATCATGAAATGCTTCCTTCGCTGAAGAACGAATGGTTCTCTGCATATCTGTGTCCATGACACCTGGGCTAAAGGCAATAATCTTATGGCTGCTTCCTGCTGTCTGCAATTCCAATGCAGCAGTTTCCGTGAACATATTTATTCCGGCTTTTGTGCTGCAGTATGCACTCCACCCCTGTATGGGCCTTTCCGCAGCGCCTGAAGTAATATTGACAATGACCATATCACTTGAAACTTCACGCAGCAGGATGTTCGAAATCATAATGGGAGCAATCAGATTAACGTGAGCATTTTGTATAAATGCCGCATGATTGAGATTCCCGGCTGTACCGATTGGATCAATGACCCCTGCGTTGTTAAATACATATACGGTCTCCGGCTGTTTTTCCTGCAATAGTGCTGTCAGTTTGCTGAAAACAGATTCAAGCTCATCCGGTGAGGACAGGTTGCAGAAATATTGAGCGTAGAATACGTGGTTCTCTGCAGCAAGTTTCGCCAATTCCGGGTTTTCGGTCCTTGATACAGATATGATTCCTGTTCCTTCAGTCATCATTCTCCTGGCAATGGAAGCTCCTAACCCTTTTGATGCGCCTGTTATAATAGCCAATTTCACTTTAATCACTCCTATTTTCTGCTTCATTATCTACTATTAAAGCAGAAAACAATTATTTTTTCCTGTATCGGCCATTGTGTTCCTGTCTGAATGCCTTCATTTCATCCTCTATTAAATTGATAATGGAGAGGGTAATTCCTGAAAACAGGCAGGCAGCCGTTATCGTGCTTATGCCAAACAGAAGGTAAAGAAAATAGGTGCTGAAAAAAGTAAACAGGAGACAATAATGACAAGCGCTAATCTTTCGCATTGACCGGCTCTGCCTTCCAGTAATAATCACTGAACACATCCGCAAATGCTTTAATGGAATTATTCAGTTCATCCAAATTATTTTCCACACCTCCGAACTCCATCAGAAGGGCCCGTTCGGAAAGATCCTGGTTGTATATGCCGTTGCCTTCACTTTTTCCTTTCACAATGACCCCCCTGCTAATTCCCTTATATTTTACTTCCAGTGCCTGGTGGAGCTCAGTAGCCACTTTTAAGTTCTGCTCATAGTTTTTGTGCTCCTTGCCGACGACAAAAAACAGTCGGGCGTATGGCTCCTGGCCAATTAATGCGGTTGTTTTCCCGCGGGGCAGCGAATCTCTGTGAATATCGATTAGGAATTTAACATCTTTATTCTCTGTCATGGCAGTTTGAACCGTTTCTCTGGACATCGTATAGGAATTTTCCCAGTTCCAGCCCTTCTTTTTCAGTTCTGCGGCTATGTTGGTTTTATCATGCTCAGCACCTATGCCTTTTCTGGCCAGTTCTTCACTAAGCTTTTTCCCGACAGCAATAACATTCACCTGTTCATTGGGACTGACGGCCTCATCTGTATTCTTTACATCTTTTAATAACGGAGCAAACGATTCCCAGCTGTGGGAATGGTAAATGAAAACCCCTTTTTCGTCAGGAATTACCGGGGGAGCAGCATTTTCCTCATTTTGGCCGTTATTCATGGCCAGTTCTTTTTCTTTTAAAAGAACTTCAAGAGGAGGGGCAGATTCCACTGGCAGGTTGGTAAAATCGGTACCCTCTCCGGCAACGGCAATACCGGTATCAAAAATCGAAAAACCAGGAAGCTCCCGGCCAAGGAACGTTCTAATATCCTGCGGCTGTGTGTTGGTTGCCAGCTTAAAAAGGGTTCCGGACAGGGAGTAGCTATCAGCAGGAGCTTCCTTATAAAAATAATGGTTTTCAGCTTTCAAAAAGTGAATGAAGAGCTGGCCGGCTTTAATATCCTTCAGCAGCACATTCATATGTGACGAAGAAAAGGCAGCCGGATAAAGCGTAATAGCCCCGGCTAGTGCCACTACGGCACAAATACTGAAAAGCCAGCTGTTTATATAAAAGAAAATAGAATGGACATTTAATTTAGAATTCATATAAATCCCTCCACTCTCTAAATATATGACGGATAAGCTGATTTAGAAGATAGGGGATTTCCTTAATATAAAAGAGGCTACAGAAGATATCACGAAAGAAGAGGACAAAAAAGTGGTCCTGAATGATCTTGCATCCATATAGTATAAAATACATATTAAAAGAAATCCTTTGTACTAAATCTTAAATGGCCTGAAAGGTCCTTTTATTTTTTGAAAAGATTTCATTGTTTTATCACAAATGGCTATTATAGTTATCTTATCAAAGAACAATATAGATAAAGAGAGGGACATTCAATTGAAAAAGATATTATTCAGCATAATGGCGGGGTTACTTGTTCTTGGCGGGTGCAGCCAATCAGAAGAAGAAAAGCCTGCAAAAAACGGTGAAGTGCCGCAAATTATTGAAGCTGTCATCGAGGTGCCTGAAACTATGAACCCTGGCGAGGAGGCAGCCCTTGCTGTCACTGTCAAACAAGGCGATGAGGCTGTAACAGATGCGGATGAGGTGAAGTTTGAAATCTGGCAGGAAGGACAAAAAGAAAACGGTGAAATGATAGAGGCAAAGCACGGCTCAGAGGGTAAATATACTGCTGATCATACTTTTACTGAGGAAGGCCTCTACTATGTTCAGTCCCATGTTACGGCAAGGAGCCAGCATACCATGCCAATGGTTTCGGTACAAGTTGGTGAAGCAAAAGCGGAGGACTCAGGAACGGGGCATGATCAGGAAAATGAGAGCCATGAAGAAGGCCACTCTCACGGGCATGGCGGTGAGGTATCCATTGAGCTGCAGGCCCCTGACCAAATCCATGCGAACGAACAAACACAATTATCTGCCTTGGTTGAAAACGAAGGGGAACCGCTGGCGGATGCTAAAGTAAAGCTTGAAATCTCACTGAATGGTGCAACACCTCAATGGGTGAATATGTCTGAAACAGAGCCGGGCAATTACACAGCCGGCCATCAGTTTACAAATGCAGGCACATACACCATCACGACACATGTGGAAAAAGGCGACGACATTCACGAGCACTCAGAAACTGAATTAACGGTGCAATAAAAACTTTTCAGCGGGGTTGATTAATATCCCCGCTGATTTTTAATTGGAGGGGGATTTTTTAATTCAGTCTTGATGGAAACATCGGACACAAAACCCCGGAAAAAGCCTCTGAAAGTCAGAACCCCTCCCCGAGCCCCAAGAGCAACTTCGATCAAGAGGACCAAAGAAACTGGCACAGATACCCCAATCCCGGTTTCGTGATAATATAAAAGGAGAGATTACAGAAAAGCAGGTGTCAGAGAGATGTCAGATACACATTTGCATTTTAATACGGGAATTGGGGTCCAAAAGCCTAATAGCATTCGGAATAAGGATATCAGCTGCCCTTTTTGTGCAAGGGAGGAGCTGATGGATATCATTGCCGTTGAGGATTCAATCATTTTGCTGAAAAATAAGTTTCCTGTTCTTGAAAACTCCTATCAGACGGTGCTGATTGAAACGGATCAATGTGACGGTGAGCTGTCGTTTTACCCTGAGGAGCATTTGGTCAAGTTAATTTCATTTGGTTTAAAGCATTGGCTGCTAATGGAAGAAAGCGGGGAATATGAGTCTGTATTATTTTTCAAAAACCATGGCCCATTATCCGGGGGAAGTATCGCTCACCCGCATATGCAGATTGTGGGATTAAAAAATATAGATTACAAGGAAAAAATTCAGGCGCAGGATTTTGAAGGGCTCCTCATTCATGAGGAAAGCGGCACGGTGTTCACTTTATCGACTTCCCCGAGAATAGGCTTTTATGAATTCAATGTGAAGCTTGCCGATCAGGATGATATTCCGTACTTTGCGAAATGTATTCAGACTGCTGCCCATTATATTCTGAATGCCTTCCCTTTCCCAAGCAATAGTTATAACTTGTTTTTCTACAAGCTGGGCAGGGAGATTTACGCGAAGATTGTTCCGCGCTATATTACAACGCCTATTTTCATCGGCTACAGCATCCCTCAGGTGCCTAATAATCTCGAGTGGATGAGAGATGATATAAAAGTGAGATATTTCAGCGGGGAGTTTAAAACCGGGTCTTAATACCCTTTGTATTCGAATAAAGAGTATCTTAGACTATGCTGAATATGGCCGTAAATATCTATTCTCAGTAATCGTAAAAATTTGAAATAATAACCATTCGCTTTTAGAAGTTGTGATTTATCTCTATAAAAAATATAATGAAATATTGTAGCGAGGAATAATGTGACGTACATATCCTATTCCTTGCGCTGTTCCGTTATGCCTTAAAAGCTAAAGGCAAATGGTTTTTGTTTTTTAAAGGAGAATGATCATGACCTCAAATCGATATACACCCCCTAAGCTGGATTGGGGCTTAGTATTAATCTTGATGCTGCTATTCCTGGTAAGTGCCATATCTATTTACAGCGCACAAACAACAGGACAATATACAGAAAACTTCCTTTTGAAGCAGGTTGTCTGGTATGCCGTTGGAACAGGAATCATCGCTGCGGTAATCACACTGGATTCCGATCAGCTGAAGAAGATTTCCTGGTATGTGTATGGCCTGGGCATTGTACTGCTTGGATTCCTGGTTGTGGCGCCAGCAAGCATAGCCCCTGTCATTAATGGGGCAAAAGCATGGTACAAGGTTCCGGGGATGGGTTCCCTTCAGCCAGCTGAGCTTGTTAAAGTGTTCATTATTTTGGTATTGGCAAAAACGATCGACGAGCATCATCAAAAAAATCAATACAAAACCATGCAGACTGATTTATGGCTGCTGATTAAATTGGCTGGATTAACAATGGTGCCCCTGCTGCTGGTTATGCAGCAGCCCGATTTAGGGACAAGCCTTGTATTTCTGGCAATCATGCTTGGCATGATCTTCATTTCAGGAATCAGCTGGAAGCTGCTGGCCCCTATATTTGGAACAGGAGCGGCTTTTGCAGGCACCATTTTATATTTTGTTTTATGGCATCCGGATATCCTTGAGAAGTATCTGGGAGTAAAGGAATATCAGTTTGCACGCATCTATTCCTGGATTGACCCCTATAATTACCAAAGTTCAACCGGATTTCAGCTGACGCGTTCTCTCCTTGCCATTGGATCCGGGGAAACAAGCGGGAAAGGATATGGAACGAGGGAGGTCTATTTGCCGGAAAGCCATACCGACTTTATTTTCAGTATTGTAGGTGAAGAATTTGGTTTTGTAGGGGCAAGCATTGTTGTCAGCCTTTTCTTTCTGCTGATTTACCATATTACCAAGATTGGCATGGAAACGAAGAACAATTTCTACACCTATATTTGTGTAGGTGTTATCAGCATGGTTACATTCCATGTCTTTCAAAATATCGGAATGACCATCGGCCTTTTGCCCATCACAGGCATTCCGCTTCCTTTCATCAGCTATGGAGGAAGCTCGCTGATGGGGAATATGCTGGCCATGGGGCTGATTTTCTCCATTCGCTACCATTATAAAAAATATATGTTCTCGACTAGTGATTAAATAGAAAGAGCGGGCTTAATACAGCCCGCTCTTACTCAATAATGCCGGTTTCTTCGACATCGACATTGCATTTTACATCAAATTCAAGCGTTTTATATTCATCCTCCCACTTTTTATAATCAAATTTCCGATGCTGTGTTTTTTTAATTTGGCCCAGCCCAACTGGATCGATTCCAAGCTCCTGAAACTGCTTCAGCAGCTTGAGGCATTCCCTTTCAACCTTTTTCTCCAGTTTTTTTTCAACGTCATTAACCACTTCTGAAGTCAGCTTTCTGCCGGTATACTCACGGATAATGCCTTCAATATTAATGTTAATGGAAGCGTGATTATCAATAATTTTAATTTTATGTTTGGATTTAATACTCTTAACAGCAGCAAGATTTCCTTTTTCTAACTTAACATCGAAATTTCCTTGACTATATTTGTCAACCAGCAGTTTAAAAAAGAACAAATCCTTTAAAGGCAGAATTTCTACCTCCTTATCCTTGTCGAAAAGGCTGACTCCAATTATCTCCACTTTATCATCCGCAATCTTTTTGATGCGGGGAAGAAAAGTATCTTTACCTGTCTCATAATAATCACGGGAGACAATGTGAAGGTTGGTTTTCGGAATATCCCGATGATCAATATTATGCTGTATCAAATTATATATGTAAGTTGAATTGCCCCTTGTTCCATACTCTCCCTTCATCACATCTTCAGCTTTATCCTCAGAGGTCACAACAAATACCCGTGCTCCTATACTTGCGTCTCTTTGAAAAGAATCTATCAAGTCATAGATCCCCTCTCTTGAAATCTCAGGTCCGAAGACGGCCACCTTTAACCCGCCTGTCACTACGGGCTCAGATGATTGCCGGGTCACATCTAATAAAAGATCTTGGCGGAGCTTTCCACTTCCTGAAAAGGTCCGGTTTATCACACTTTTATCAGGCTGGAATTCCTGAAATAATACTGTCCCTCTGTATTTGTCTTTTGAATCCTCTGCTAAATCGTAGCCAACCCCTACTTCAATGTTAATCTCATCCAATATTTCTTTGTCCACACAGCCGGAAAGCAGCAGCACAAGACAGATAAGCAGCTGTTTTTTCATTTCTTTTTCCCCTTTTTCAGCTTTTTGGTCATCATGACAGCAGCAAAAAGCAAAGGAATATAAATAAAGTTAAAAATAAATCCCATTTTACCAACATAGTCATTAAGCGTATTGATTTCTTTCCTTGTATCCAAAAAATTTATAATGGATAGCACTGCGGCTACAACAAAAAACACGCCCGCTTTCTGGCGGATATTAAAAACCCTTTTAATGAGCCTTGAGGCGATCCAGACGGATATGCACACATTAGGAAGAATGATTAAGTTCCAGTTGGCAATCCCAATATATTCAAATCGTTCAACAAAGGGCATTTCAACTATTTTCCACATTGTTAAGCTGGGCCAAATTTGTTTAGAAAGCTGGTCTTCGGAAAAATAGGCAAAGGTAATGATGGCTAAAATCGTGTATATAATAGTAGTTGTCAATACGGCAAAATGAGCCCATTTCTGTGATTTTTTTGGTTCTTTAATAAAAGGGTAGAAAAAAATGATGCTTTCAAACCCAATAAAAGCAAGGGACATATGGTAAGATGCAGTAAGCAGCTCTTTTATGGAATGATCCCAAATGGGCAGCAGATTGTAAAAGTTGGAGAATTTAATCGCCCAGCCAAATGTGAGGAGAAGGTAGGCCGGCAAAACAAGCCCAAAGAATGCGATACCCACGACTGTCCTAAATCCCCCAAAAATAATGTATACACAAAGTGCCATAAAGGCAAAGGAGAACCAGAAGGTGCTGATTTCCGGAAACATCCAAACCTGTATGACTTCTATAAATGTCCTTAGTACTGTTAAAGAAAACAGGATAAAATAGGCAATGAAAATGGCGCTGAGTGCTTTGCCAATAAAGTTTCCTGCGACGTATTTATGTGCAGTTACAATATCACCGCCAGCAGTCTCACAGATTTTATAGATCAGCCAAACAATTACATGAATGCATCCGCCGGCAAATAATATGGATATCCAGGCATCGTATCCTGCATCCATTGCAATAATCCTCTGATACCCTAATACGCCAATTCCGATTTGTATAGACATGACCATGTAAAATACTAAAAAGGGGGAAATTTGTAATCTCTCTGGTATTGGCTGTTCCTTCATCTGGTTCACCTCCATATGATAATCTCAAAACGCTCTGTGCAGATACCAGCTCCATTATTCATCAATATCTTTTTTCTTTTTTGCTTTTTTCTTGTTAAAGCGGATAGGGTTCTTAGTCCTTAAGAAAATCGGCCTTTTGGATTGTTTTTCAAATGGAAGCCGGATAAGGGCATCCTTCATATCCACCACCCGAGGGGGGTAGAGCGGTTCAAGGAATGGCCTTCCAAGTGAAGTCAGCCTGGTTAAATGAGTCAACAGTACACAGAAGCAAAATACAATTCCGAGCAGGCCCCATAACTCTGCGAAAAACAGAAAAGGAAAGCGAAGCAAACGAATAGTATTGCCCATTCTGTAAACAGGTGTTGTAAAGGAAGCGAGAGCTGCAAGGGCTACAATAATAAGCAGGACGTTACTCGTCAGGCCTGCTTCTACAGATGCAGTTCCTATTACAATTCCTCCCACGATACCGATTGTCTGGCCGACCTTCGTCGGAAGACGTGCCCCAGCCTCGCGAAGCAATTCAATCGTAAGCTCCAGAAACAGCGCTTCAAGAATAGGAGGAAATGGAATCTCCCGCCTTGATGTGATTAAAGTACTCATCAAATCCTTGGGAATGAGTTCATAATGATATGAAAGAGTTGCTACATAAATAGGTGTAATCAGAATAGAAAACGCAACCGCGAACAAACGGATCAGCCGGAAAAAAGAAGATAATATCCAATTTAAAAAATAATCTTCAAAAGAGCTGAAAAACTCAACGAGAGTGGTTGGCGTTATTAATACATGGGGTGAGCCGTCAACCACAATAGCGATTTTTCCCTCTGCCAAAATTCCCGCGACCCTGTCAGGCCGCTCTGTATCAAGCAGCTGCGGGAAAGGGGAATTGGAGTTGTCGCTAATCAGCTGGACAATATAGGAACTGTCTGTGATGGCATCAAATTTCACATTCTTAAGTCTCTGCCTGACAGTGTTTACATTATCCTCATTCGTGATATTTTCCATATAAAGTATTGCGACTGAAGTCTTTGACAGGCTTCCCAGTGTGAATTCTTCAATGATCAGTTCTTTTACAGGCAGACGTTTCCGGATTAAATTCAAATTTTGGCCCATAGATTCTACAAAGGCTTCCTTAGGACCGATAACAGAAAACTCAACCTCAGGGTGGCTGAGACCTCTGACTATTTCTTTTTGCGCAGCTATAAAGCCGAAATGTTTGAGCTCTGTCTCAATCGTCAGCATGACGTAGCCATTCATCAGCTTTTGTTCAATTAAAGAAGGGTCGTCGCAAATCTGTACATCAGCCACAGGAACAAGCTGTTTAATGTCTTCGATTTCGCTGAACTCGTCTTCCAGCAAATTAGGGAGAATACCATCCTGGATAATATTTTCATCGATTAAAGTAGCCATGAAAGTAAGTCCAAAACGCACATTCGTTTTTTGGTTATAATAAAAGATTTTTTTAAAGTCTTTGGATTTAATGAAGGATTGCTCCCATTCCTTATGCTCTACATCCTCTTTAATCCGCTTATTCTTCAACCATTTCCTCATAGGTAAATCACCATCATTTTCGGCATTACGCTTATTGTTGCCGGTTTTGGAAAACTTATGAATGGAAGGCAATAAAAAAAGGTTGGATGTCGGGAAAATATAAGGAAATAGTGAGGGCAAATAAAAAAAGGAACCTGGGTCGGGTTCCTTTTTGTCCAGCTCTGGCGCCTGGCCGCTCTAGTCCGCTGGGCAGGCGCTGAATCTAGTATATATTTGAGCTCTCATAAAAGAGGGGGTATTATGGGAGCGCAATCACAAGTTTTGCATTTACTTCACAAGGTATTTCTCAATGTCATCCAGTAGCAGGTTAGCAGCAATCACGCCTCCTGCAGTGTTCCAGATGGTGTCACTGACTTCATGAACATTGCCTTCCTGAGCTACTTTAAGGTTTTTGAATAATGGATCTTCAATCCATTCTTTTGCAAGCTTGTTTGCTTCGCCATCGCCCGTTTCATATGTGAAGTAGAATAATACATCTCCATCCATGGCAGGAATGCGTTCTTTTGTTGCATTTACCTCAGCGAAGTCATCTACATTCTGGCTTTCCGGGCGTGCAAGTCCAATTTGATCAAGAATGACGCCTGAGAAGGAGTCTTTATGGTAGATGCGAACGTCCCCATTCATGAAACGGACAATGGAAACTTCCTGGTTTAATTTATCGCCAAGGCTAGTTTTAATTTCTTCGATGCGGCTGTCATAATCAGCAAGGACTTTTTTGCCTTCTCCTTCTTTATTGAGTGCTTTGGCGTAAAGCTCGAAATTTTCCTTCCAGTCTCCGCGCAATGTTTCAGCAAAGACAGTAGGGGCAATATCATTTAATTGATCATAGATTTTTTCCTGGCGCATCTTGTTGCCGATGATAAGGTCCGGCTGCAGCGCTGCGATTGCTTCTACATTGACTTCGCTCTCTGTTCCCACAACCTGAACATCTTTCATATCATCAGCGATATGGTCATACCACGGATTTCCAGTCCAGGACTGAACGGCACCAACTGGAGTAACACCCAAGGAAAGTAATGCTTCTGTACCTTCGTTTGTCAAAATGACAACTTTTTCAGGTGCTTTATCAAGCTTAGTTGTGCCCATTGCATGCACAACTGTATAGCTTGTATCTTCTGATTTGGTTCCTTCTTTTTCCTTATCGGCTTTCTCATCCTGTTCGCTGCTATTCCCGCAGGCAGCAAGGAACAAGATTGTGAAAACTGAAAGAATGGCAAGTAAATACTTGAATTTCATTATGTACTCCTCCATTTTGCGTTGTTAATGATAATCATTTTCATTTGATGCTTTTATAGTAATGTGAACGCTTTAAATTGTCAAGAGGTAATTGAAAATCATTTTCATTTAATTTTTGAAATGATTAATGAAAATGATTTTCAAACTCATTGACAGCTAATCCTCTGTACAATAGACTGAAAATGTAACTAAACCTTATTAAATAGACGCAAGAAGGGTCTCTCTATGCTATTAAAAACAAATTCTCTGAGATGGGCTGGGCTATTTGCAGCAGCTCTCCTATTATTAGTATTAATGTCTTTCAGTATTGTATACGGATATACCGATACAACCTGGAAGATGGCAATTGATGCATTTACAAACTTCGATGGTACGAATGAACACATAATCATTCAATCTGTCCGTCTGCCGAGAGCATTGATTGCAGCGGCAGTAGGGGCAAGCTTAGCGATTGCGGGTGTCCTGCTCCAGTCATTAACAAAGAATCCTCTTGCTGCTCCTGAGATCTTCGGGATCAACGCAGGTGCCGGATTTGCAGTTGTCATTACAGTAACGCTATTTTCCATCAGTAATCTGCAGGTCTTTACATGGGTTTCATTTCTGGGAGCTGCTGTTTCATTTATATTTGTATATATTATCGGCTCTATCGGCAGGGAAGGGCTGACACCGATGAAATTAACCCTTGCCGGTGCGGCGATGAGTGCCATGTTTGCTTCGATGACACAAGGCTTTCTCGTCATTAATGAGACTGCCCTGGAACAGGTGCTGTTTTGGCTGGCAGGATCTGTGTCCGGCAGGAAGCTTGAGACCCTCGCATCTGTTTTCCCGTATTTACTGGCCGGCTGGATCTTTTCCCTCATCATTGCTGGAAAATTGAATGTCCTGTCAATGGGTGAGGACGTAGCGAAAGGGCTGGGCCTGAAAACAGGATTGCTTAAACTGGGCGCAGGCATTGTTATCGTTCTTCTGTCAGGGGGAGCGGTAGCTGTCGCAGGTCCCATAGGCTTCCTCGGCATTGTCATTCCACATTTGACCCGGGCTGTCGTTGGCATTGATCACCGCTGGGTTATTCCTTATGCAGGTCTTCTTGGCGGAATGCTCCTTCTGATTGCAGACATTGCATCCAGGTACATCATCATGCCGCAGGAAGTACCTGTTGGCGTCATGACCGCCGTCATTGGAACTCCTTTCTTTGTGTATATTGCCAGAAGGGGGTTCAATAAATAATGAAAAAATATTATAATCTGCGCCTTTTGGGCGATAAGATATCTTTTTTAGTAAACCGGAAAGCACTTATCACATTTTTATTATTGGCAGCAGCGGCTGCTGTAGTCTTCGTGATCAGCACCGGTACAGGTGAAATGAAGATCAGCCCTCTAAAGGTAGTGCAGGTATTCTTTGGCGGGGGCTCGGATATGGACAGGCTGATCATTCAGTCATTCAGACTCCCAAGAATCATCGTTGCCTTAATGGTGGGAATGGCGCTTGCTGCTGCGGGGGGAATCCTGCAGGGTATTATAAGAAATCCGCTTGCATCTCCTGATATTATCGGGATTACAGGGGGAGCATCTGTAGCAGTTGTAGGTTTTCTTGCTTTCTTTAGTAATAAAAACAATGCATTAACTGTAAGTATTAATTGGATGCCTCTTGCTGCTTTTGCGGGTGCTGCTATTTTGGCTTTCCTTGTTTATTTTCTAGCCTACAAGGATGGAGTGTCGCCAATACGCCTTGTCTTAATTGGGATTGGGCTTGCAAGCTTAATGAAGGCACTGACCACTTTGATGATGGTCTTTGGGCCAATTTACCAGGCCAGCCAGGCGAATATCTGGATAACCGGGACAGTTTACGGTTCGAATTGGGATAATGTCGCAATTTTAGTCCCGTGGACACTCGTGTTTCTAGTACTTGCGTTTATTCTGGCGCGCAATGTTAATATCCAGGAACTTGGCGATGATATTGCCATGGGTGTAGGCAGCACTGTACAGAAATACCGTTTTCTGCTGCTGATGGTCAGCACGGCATTAATTGGAGGAGCTGTCGCATTCGGCGGAGGGATAGGCTTTGTCGGCTTAATGGCTCCTCATATGGCGCGAAGGATGGTAGGCTCTGCTTTTGGCGCTTTGCTTCCGGCTTCTGCTCTGATTGGCGGAATCCTGGTCATGGCAGCCGATCTGATAGGCAGGACTTTGTTCTCGCCGCTTGAAATTCCGGCGGGGGTGTTTACAGCCAGCATCGGCGCACCTTACTTTATTTACCTGCTTTTCAAGACAAGAAACGCATAAGCTGGAAAAGCTTGAAGCTCGTATGATACAGGCAACTGGAGAGCCTATAGATATAAATATTAGGAAAAGGAGAGGGCAGAGATGACAGCAGGGCAAGCAATCGCTACAAGAGACTTAACCTTGTCATATGGAGACACCATTATTATTAATGAACTGGACCTGGAAATACCTAAAGGGGAAATCACTGTATTTATTGGTGGAAATGGCTGCGGGAAATCGACATTGCTAAGGTCTATTGCCAGGCTTCTAAAGCCGAAATCTGGTGCTGTCTTATTGGAAGGTGAGGCTATAGCCAAACTTTCCACGAAAGATGTTGCCAGAAAGATGGCGATTCTGCCCCAATCTCCTTCGGCTCCGGAAGGACTCACAGTGCTGCAGCTTGTCAAACAGGGAAGATACCCTTATCAAACCTGGCTAAAGCAATGGTCTACTGAAGACGAATTAAAAGTCAGAAATGCTTTAAAGGCAACAGGAATGGAAGAACTGAAAGACCGTACAGTGGATTCCCTGTCCGGAGGGCAGCGTCAGAGGGCCTGGATTGCCATGACTCTCGCACAGGATACAGATACCATTCTGCTGGATGAGCCAACAACCTATTTGGATATGACACATCAAATTGAAATTCTTGATTTATTATTCGAGCTGAATGAAAAGGAAAAGCGAACAATCGTCATGGTGCTTCATGACCTGAATTTGGCCTGCCGCTATGCTCATAATATTGTGGCGATAAAAAATCAAAAGGTTTTTGCTCAGGGCAAGCCGGAACATGTCATTAACTGCGGATTAGTTAAAAATGTATTTGGCATGGAATGCGAAGTGACGATGGACCCGTTATTCGGCACACCGCTTTGCATCCCTTATGGAAAAGGGCGATGTATTTTGAAGGGCAAGGGCTTTAAGGATGATTAAATTAACAGGAGAGCAGGCGGAAGCGCTCGGGCAGTTCAGACTTGCACGGGATTCAGGGAAAAGCTCACCTTTAACCATTAAAGTGGAAAATTTGCTGGACACAAGTCAAACGGGTGCATATCTGGATAAAGTGAAAAACCATTTAGGAGCACCTGATAACAAAACGGCAGCTTCTATTTTAATTAAGAGGTATGCCTTTCTGCCTGTCATTTACTTGTATTGCATGACGTCCTGGAACGTAAAATTGGATATCAGGCATGAAAATGTAACATTTGTCAGTCAGGAAAGAGAGGGGCTGTGGCTTCCGGGCTTTCGCTTTACCCGCCTTCAGGGCCAGAGTGCTGATACGGATAGGGAACAATGGAGAGAGGATGCTGTGCGCACTCTTTTTAATGGCCATATCTTTCCGCTGATCAATAGAATAGCCAGCGAAGCAAAAATCTCAAAATTAATTCTTTGGGAGAATATTGCGATTTATCTGTTCTGGCTTTACGAAAAGATTTTACCATTGGAAACACATTCGGTAAGGGCAGCTGAAGATTATAGGTTTATCCTGGAGGAAGCTTCAGGCAATTTATTCGGCTGTGAATATACCAATCCCTTAAAGAAATTTGACAGCAGGAAAATGGTGATTGAAAACACCGGCACAGCAGTAAGGCACAGGAAAACATGCTGCTATTCCTACTTGACCAGCAGCGGTAAACGATGCGGGACTTGTCCACATTCCTGCAGCAGTAAAAGGAGGAATCCTGATGAATGATCATTTGAAGGAACAGCTGGATGGCCTGCTTGAAAAATATACCGAACTCCTAATCGGCGAGGCCTCTCCGGAGTTAAAAGAAAAGGTTGAAGCTTGGGCACTTTACTCTTTTATTGCGAAATCCATGCCTCCTTTAGCCAAGCACTGGAATGATACATATCCTGATGCAAAAGAGGAAATGAAAACTCTGATAGCTGAAATAAAAAAACTGAATGAAGAGATGAGAAGCAAAAAAAAGTAAAGACATTTTGTATTTAAATAAACCGCTGCCATCAAAAGCAGCGGTTTTGTTTTTTAGGATTTTGTTATGTCGCTTTTCCTATTGCATCTGGCCATTGCCATAAGGCAATTGACTGGTATAGCCCTGAAACTGCTGATAGGACTGCTGAAGCTTCTGCTGATCTGCAGCTTCAACTTTGTACCAGCCTTTTCTGAACATGAGGTTAAAAAGTTCCCTCTGCTGGTTTTGTGTTTCATTGAATGCTGCAAGAATATCCTGATATAGACTCTGATGGCTTGCTTCATTTAAGGCCACCGAATAGGCATCTGTCATATACTTTTCAGTAGACAGAAGATCATTTGTAAAATCCCGCTCATTCATTTGCGGTGTTTTATTTACCGGGGTTTCGGGATTTTGAATCGTGTTTGGGTTTTGATTCTGGTTCATTTTCAAGGCCCCCTCCTATTGCATTCCCATAAAATTTTGCTGGCTTTGCTGATTTAAATGAACAAGCAGCTGCTCGTAGTGGCGCTGATGCATTTGTCCGCATTGCTCGAAATGTGTTTTTAGCTCCTGGTCCTGGCATTGCTGCGCGTAAAAATGTGCTTTTTTACAGGCAAGAAGGTTCCAGGAAAGCATATCTGTTAAGTAAAGGGCATCTTTAGTGGAAATGACAGCAGGAGGCTGCTGCATAATGCCCTGCTGATTCTGCATGTTCATATTTTGCTGCTGCATAATTTGTCCCTCCAATTCTAATAGCGCTAAAAATTGTTTTCGAAGATATCTTGCCTCTGAAAAGTGTTTGCTATTCTGCTGAAGATGATTTACCTATATGCATAATGCAAACTATAAATAGACCGGAGGCAGCAAACGGCTCATCGCTTATATTGATTATTTTGGCTATTTCTTTTCTTAGGTCCTTCCCTTTCAACGGTAGGACCAGCATCTCCCTGGACGCTTGCAGCACTGACTCCTGCCTTAGAAGGATCTTTTTTCATTTTTCCCATTTCTTTCACCTCCGTCACGAACTAAGAATGTTTCCTTTTTAGAGTGTCCAAAACACTTATCACAAATTGCACAAAAAAATTACAGCTGGACACCACTAAATTTCAAAACATTTTTAAATTTCCGCTTAAAATCGTTGCGTAAATTTTGCAAATATTTTATAGTTATAATTAACAGAACTCATTCAGAAGAGATGCATATTTTTTTTGAAAATAAAATGAATGAGTATTCATTCAAAAAAGCAAAAGGGGGAAATAAAGTTGATCCAACAAATAAAAAAGGCGGCAGTATTAGGCTCCGGAGTCATGGGTTCGGGGATCGCAGCCCATCTGGCCAATATCGGAATTCCAACACTGCTACTGGATATCGCGCCTCGCGAATTAACGGATGCCGAAAAGGCAAAAGGGCTTACTCTTGAAAATAAAGCAGTCCGCAATCGAATCAGTGAAGGAAACCGCCAAAAGCTGTTAAAGCAAAAGCCTGCTCCATTAACTTCCAAAAAAAATATAGCTTTGATTGAAGCAGGAAACTTTGAAGATGACATGGAGCGTCTGAAAGATGTCGATTGGATTATTGAAGTTGTTGTGGAAAACCTCAGCATAAAGAAGCAGATTTTTGAAAAAGTAGACCAGCACCGTAAGCCAGGGAGCATTGTCAGTTCCAATACGTCAGGGATATCTGTTGAAGCAATGTCAGAAGGGCGCTCGGAAGATTTTCAAAAACACTTCCTTGGAACACATTTCTTTAATCCTCCCCGCTACTTAAAGCTTCTTGAAGTCATACCTGCTAAAAAAACTTCTTCTGAAGTGCTGTCATTTATGAAGCAATTTGGCGAAGATGTACTGGGAAAAGGAGTAGTTGAAGCAAAAGATACACCGAACTTTATCGCCAACCGGATCGGCACGTATGGCCTGCTGGTTACAGTGCAGGAAATGCTCAAGGGCGGATACAGTGTCGGAGAAGTAGACTCCATAACAGGGCCGCTGATTGGCCGGCCGAAAAGTGCTACCTTCAGAACACTTGATGTAGTAGGGCTTGATACATTTATACACGTGGCAAACAATGTTTATGACCAGGTGGTCGGTAAAGAAAAGGAAGTTTTTGAAGTTCCGGACTTCATGAGAGTGATGCAGGAAAAAGGCTGGCTCGGAAGCAAAACAGGGCAAGGATTTTTCCTGAAAAAGGGCAAAGAGATTCTGGAGCTGAATCCGGAAACTTTGGAATATGGCCCGCGCCAAAAGCTTAAGACAGCTTCGACTGAACTGGCCAAACAAGAAAAAGGCACTGCGGGAAAATTGAAAGCGCTTGTATACTCAGATGATCGCTCTGGCCAATTATTATGGAACATTCTCAGTCCGGCCCTTCTCTATTCAGCACAGCTTCATGGCGAAATAGCTGATGATGTGACAGCGATAGACCGTGCGATGAAATGGGGCTTTGGCTGGGAACTGGGCCCATTTGAAACTTGGGATGCCATTGGAGTAGAGAAATCGGTTCGAAAAATGGAGGAAGCAGGCGAAGAAGTGCCGGCATGGGTAAAAGAGATGCTGGAAAAAGGCTTTAATTCCTTCTACAAAGAAGAAGAGGGCCAGAAGTATTTTTATCATAATGGCGAGTACAGATTAATCGAGGAAAACCCTAAAGTAATTAATTTAAAACAGCTTAAGAAGCAAAAAGGTGTTATTAAAAAGAATACCGGTGCAAGCCTTGTTGATATAGGCGATGGGGTTGCATTGCTGGAGTTCCATTCGCAAAGCAATGCCATTGGATTGGATATTATCCAGATGATCAACTTCGCGGTAGATGAAGTGGAGCAGAACTACAAAGGTCTTGTAATCGGGAATCAGGGCAAGAACTTCTGTGTAGGTGCCAACCTTGGGATGATTCTCATGGAAGCGCAGGATGACAATATTTATGAACTGGATATGGTAGTCCGCCACTTCCAGAATGCCATGTTGAAAATTAAGTACAGCTCGAAGCCGGTTGTTGCCGCTCCGTTTGGCATGACGCTTGGCGGCGGGGCTGAGGTATGTCTGCCTGCTGCTCATATTCAGGCATCAAGTGAAACATATATGGGACTTGTTGAAGTGGGTGTCGGCCTGATCCCGGGAGGAAGCGGAAACAAGGAGCTCTATTTGAAGCATCTTGAAAGCATGCCAAATGGTGTGGAATTTGACCTTCAAAAGGTTGCGAATAAAGTGTTTGAATCAATTGCTATGGCAAAGGTTTCAACATCCGGCGAGGAAGCAAGAGACAATAACTTCCTGAACCTGGCAGATGGCATCAGTGTGAATGGGGACCATCTCCTTTATGATGCAAAGCAGGCTGTCCTTGCACTGCATGAGAAAGGCTATAAGCCTCCTGTCCGCAAAAAGGTGCCTGTTGTCGGTGAAACAGGTTATGCAACCCTCCTGCTTGGAGCACAGGCAATGCTATACTCCGGCTATATCTCAGAGCATGATTTGAAAATAGCCAAAAAGCTTGCCTATGTAATTGCAGGCGGAAAAGTGCCATACGGTACAGAAGTTGATGAACAATATTTGCTTGACTTGGAGCGCGAAGCATTCCTTAGCCTTGTAGCGGAACCAAAATCACAGCAGCGCATGCAGCACATGCTTTTAAAAGGGAAACCATTGCGCAATTAAAGTAATAGATTGGGATATTAATAGAAAGAGAGGGAACATGATGAGAGAAGCGGTTATAGTTGCGGGTGCCAGGACACCGGTCGGAAAAGCAAAAAAAGGTACGCTTGCAAATGTCAGGCCGGATGACTTAGGAGCGCTCGCAGTAAAGGAAACCCTAAAGCGTGCAGGTAATTATGAAGGAAAAATCGATGATTTAATTATCGGATGTTCCATGCCTGAAGCAGAACAGGGGCTGAACATGGCCAGGAATATCGGAGCCCTTGCCGGACTTTCACATGAAGTGCCGGGGATAACGATCAATCGCTATTGTTCTTCAGGCCTGCAGGCTATTGCCTATGCAGCTGAAAAAATCATGATTGGCCATGCAGATACAATTATTGCCGGCGGAGCAGAATCTATGAGCCTGGTGCCAATGATGGGGCATGTAGTCCGCCCGAACGCCAAACTGGCGGAAACAGCTCCTCAATACTATATGGGTATGGGACATACAGCTGAAGAGGTTGCAAAGAAGTATGGCATTACACGTGAAGACCAGGATGCATTTGCTGTCAGAAGTCATCAGAAGGCAGCGAAAGCAATCCAGGAAGGCAAATTTGCAGATGAAATTGTACCTGTAGACGTAACGTTCAGATCTATTGGAAAAGACAATAAGCTGATGGAAAAAACAATCCAATTCAGTCAGGATGAAGGGGTCCGTGCAGATTCCACAATTGAATCACTTGGGAAACTGCGTCCCGCATTCTCGGTAACCGGCAGTGTCACAGCCGGAAATTCGTCTCAGACAAGTGACGGAGCAGCAGCAGTAATGGTTATGGACCGGGAAAAGGCAGAATCATCCGGATTGAAGCCAATGGCTAAATTCAGAAGCTTTGCCGTAGGCGGTGTTCCTCCTGAGATCATGGGCGTCGGTCCGGTTGTGGCCATTCCTAAAGCATTAAAGCTTGCAGGACTGGAGCTTTCGGATATCGGTTTATTTGAATTGAATGAAGCTTTTGCATCCCAATCCATTCAAATTATCCGTGAGCTGGGGTTGGATGAAGAGAAAGTAAATGTTAACGGAGGCGCAATTGCATTAGGGCACCCGCTGGGCTGTTCCGGCGCCAAGCTCACTTTGTCTCTAATTCATGAAATGAAACGCCGCAATCAGCAATTCGGAGTAGTAACAATGTGCATCGGAGGCGGAATGGGTGCAGCCGGAGTATTTGAACTTTTATAAGATGAATCGAAATTTGGAGAGAAGCCACAGGCTTTTCTCCGCAAAAACAGAATGGAGGAAAGTAAATGTCAAATCAAACTGAAAATCTTATCAAAGGCGGAAGCTTTTTAATCGAAGATGTTTCCTATGACCGGATTTTTACACCTGAGGATTATACAGATGAGCAGGTTATGATTGCTAAGACGACTGAAGATTATGTAGTGAATGAAGTTGTACCGCAAATTGAACATCTTGAAAACCATGAATTTGACCGTTCTGTAAAACTATTGAAGCAAGCTGGAGACCTTGGCCTATTAGGCGCAGATGTGCCAGAGGAATACGGCGGACTTGCATTAGATAAAGTAAGCTCAGCACTTATTGCAGAGAAAATGGCCCGTGCAGGCGGCTTTTCCATCTCTCACGGCGCCCATGTCGGCATTGGCTCTCTTCCGATTGTTCTATTCGGAAATGAAGAGCAAAAGCAAAAATACCTTCCTGAACTTGCTGCAGGTGAAAAACTTGCCGCTTATGCATTGACAGAGCCAAGCTCAGGTTCTGACGCTCTTGGAGCAAAAACAACCGCCAAGCTGAATGCTGAGGGCACACACTATGTATTAAACGGTGAAAAGCAATGGATAACAAATGCAGGCTTCGCAGATGTGTTCGTAGTATATGCAAAAATTGACGGCGAACACTTTTCTGCATTCATCGTTGAAAGAGAATTCCCAGGTGTATCTGTAGGGGCAGAAGAAAAGAAAATGGGAATCAAGAGCTCTTCTACCCGTACGTTAATTCTTGAAGACGCCAAGGTGCCAAAGGAAAACCTGCTGGGTGAATTCGGCAAGGGCCATGTGATTGCTTTTAATATCTTAAATATTGGCCGCTATAAGTTAGGTGTAGGAGCAGTTGGCGGAGCGAAGCGTGCATTCGAACTGGCGGTTCAGTATGCGAACCAGCG
Organism: Cytobacillus firmus NBRC 15306; assembly: GCF_001591465.1. Lineage (GTDB taxonomy): Bacteria > Bacillota > Bacilli > Bacillales > Cytobacillaceae > Cytobacillus > Cytobacillus firmus. Next base: position 8,705 of record NZ_BCUY01000013.1, on the reverse strand, counting down.
CCAGCAGTTTAAGTCACCTATCTCTCAATTTAATTTGACTAAAGAAAAACTGGGAACAATGGCTTCAAAGATTTATGCAGCGGAAAGTGCAGTGTATCGTACAGTAGGTTTGTTCGAGGACCGTATGAGCAAGCTTACAGATGAAGAAATAAAAGATGGCAAGGAAGTTGCAAAGTCAATTGCTGAATATGCCATTGAGTGCTCCATGAATAAATTCTTTAATACGGAAGTCCTCGACTACGTAGTAGATGAAGGTGTTCAGATCCACGGAGGCTATGGTTTCATGGCTGAATATGAGATTGAAAGAGCTTATCGTGATTCACGCATTAACCGAATTTTCGAAGGAACAAACGAAATCAACCGTCTATTAGTGCCAGGCACGTATCTCCGCAAAGCACTAAAGGGAGAACTCCCGTTATTCCAGAAAGCCCAGGCGCTGCAGGAAGAGCTCATGATGATGATGCCTGAAGAGCCTGGCGACGAGCCGCTTGCACAGGAAAAATATCTGGTTAAGAACGCGAAGAAGATCGGACTGCTTGCTGCTGGTCTGGCAGCACAAAAGTATGGAAAGGCTCTTGATAAAGAACAGGAAGTACTTGTAAACATTGCGGATATTATTTCGAATGCTTATGCAATGGAATCTGTTGTTCTTCGCACTGAAAAGGCCATTGAAAAAGCTGGCCTTGAAAAGAGCAAACAAAAGCTCCTGTACACTCAAATCTTCTGCCAGGAGGCATTTAACGAAATCGAGCAGGATGCAAAGGAAACACTTGTGGCAGTTGAAAACGGCGATGCACTGCGCATGATGATGTCAGCATTGCGCAAATTCACACGACACACGCCAGTCAACGTCATTACAAAGAAGCGTGAAGCATCGGAAAAACTGATCGACGCGGAACGTTTTACCGTTTAATCTGACTTAGCTCCCTTCCGATGGAGGGGGCTTTATTATTGTAAAAATAACCATTCAAAAACTTTTTCAGGCTTGCAGGAACAAATAGAAAAATGTCGAATATTAAATTGGTGATCAATGTTATGCTTTGTCATCCTTTTATGTTACTATTCAATTAAAAGGCAGCAATTTTGGATAAGCCTGAATTTGCTAAAATGGGTGGTGAAAAAATGGCGTTGACTTTTTATTGGTATCCTAAATGCGGGACATGCCGTAAGGCCAAGAAATGGCTTGACGAAGATAATCTGTCCTATGAAGAAATACATATAACAGACAATCCGCCTTCTCGAAGCGAACTTGAAGCGCTTTATAAAAACAGCGGTTTGGAACTAAAGAAGTTCTTTAATACGAGTGGCCAAAAATATCGGGAGCTCGGCTTGAAGGACAAAGTAAAAGCCTCTTCAGATGAAGAACTGCTCGATATTCTGGCAACAGACGGCATGCTGATCAAGCGTCCGCTGCTGACAGATGGAGATAAAGTAACAGTGGGCTTCAAAGAAGAGGAATATGAAAAGAAATGGTTTTCCTAATAGCTGGAAGCCATCATTAACTATGAGATCGATTTACTGATCATAAATTGAAATATTAATATGGAGGGATACATAATGAGCACACCAAAAGAATTACGTTATTCAGAAGAGCATGAGTGGGTAAAAACAGAAGATGGGAAAGTCCGCATTGGGATTACGCATTTCGCGCAATCAGAACTTGGTGACATTGTATTCGTTGAGCTTCCTGAAGTTGGCGATGAGCTAAGTGCAAACGAACCATTCGGAAGCGTAGAATCTGTAAAAACAGTTTCTGAACTTTATGCGCCTCTAAGCGGTAAAGTGGTTGAAGTAAATGAAGACCTTAACGACAACCCTGAGTTCGTAAACGAGTCTCCATATGAAAAAGCATGGATGGTTGTGGTGGAACCTTCAGATTTAAGCGAGGTAGAAAGCTTGATGACTGCTGAGCAATATGAAGAAATGACAAACGAAGATTAATTAGAGAGCCGGTTCACTTCCGAACCGGTTTTTCGTTTTTTTAGGGTATATCATGTCCAGCTGCTTCAGCAATTTTGTTCTTACCTTTAATTGCTATTTTTCTTTTACAGAGACGGGGCAAAACTATAGGTACCCAAATGCATGAAAGGAATGATTACCCATGACATTGAAGCAGCAGAAAATCGATATAACTGACCGGGTTGTCGGCAAACTTAACAATAATGGGATAGATCTTTATCTTGAAAACGAAAAAATTGGCCAAATCAGCCTTCCGGAAGGCTCTTCTTTCAACTTGTCCCATCATTTTGAAACCGAACACCAAAAAATATATCAGAATGTCTCTGTTCCGGATAAAGCGCAAGCGCGCTACACAGACTGTGACGAAGGCGGCTGGTGCTGACTACTGTAAACAGCGGAATGATTTCCGCTGTTTATTTAATAGGCTAAAGCAATATGACCGGGCATACAATGAAATAGGCCGTTTAAAGAACACGTAATAATATTTTTCTTCAAAAACATTTCCTTTTCAAAACTGGCCAAGGAATATACAAAATCAGCGCAGTCCTAACCTCCAAAATGGGCAGGAGATTCACACCATAACCGAGAATAATGAATATATTAAGATAAAAACCAATGCAATACGGGTTTTAACATTAATGCAACAGTTTCAAAATAACTCCTTTCAGGTGATGACGATGAACGATGGAATTCCGGAAAAAGTGATTATTGTCGAGGGAAAGTCAGATAAAACAAAGGTTAAAATCATTATAAGAGAGCCCGTTGAGATTATCTGCACAAATGGAACAATAAGCATTACCAAACTGGATGAATTAATTGACACATTGTTTGATAAGGATGTATATATATTGGTGGATGCCGATTCAGCAGGTGAAAAGCTGAGAAAACAATTCAAAAGGGAATTTCCAGAGGCAGAGCATCTATACATCGATAGAATGTACAGAGAAGTAGCGACTGCACCTGAACATCATTTGGCAACAGTGCTGCTCGGAGCTAACATTGACGTTTATACACAATATCTGGACAGATAAAGTAAGGATGATAAAATGCAGGAATGGTCACAGCAGGAAATTGAGGAAGCGATTAGCGGACAAGAAACGATTCTTATCTATTTGTATACGCCTATGTGCGGTACCTGCCAAATGGCAGGAAAGATGCTGGCAGTTACAGAACAATTGCTGCCAGGTCAAAAAATGGGGAAAGCGGACTTAAATTATATGCCGCAATTGGCTGAAAAATGGGGAGTGGAAAGCGTACCCTGTCTCCTCATCTTCAGAAAAGGAACTTTACACGAAAAATTATATGCTTTCCGATCCGTACCCTATTTATTGGATAAAATCAGAAGCGTCGATTAGAAGAAACCAGGAGCAAAGCAGCCTGGTTTTTTACATGTTTTAAAAAAGCCTTTTCACTATTCAAAATATATTTACAAACCCATTCCGAAAGAGTATGATACTTAGGGAATCGAAATAAAAAATCATACAGTGCAGGAAGGGATCCGCATGGCATTTTACAGGGAGTGGGCTGGTCAATTTAAAGGTTATAACCGCAACATAAAATTGGCTTTTATGGCGAATATCCTTACACAAATTGGTTTTGGGATATTCATGGTAATTTATAATTTCTACATAAGGGAGCTCGGCTACTCAGAAAGTGTTAATGGACAAATCATATCCATGACTGCTCTTGCGACAGCAATGATTCTTGTGCCGGCAGGGATCGCCAGCGACCGAATTGGCAGAAAACAAGCGATGATGTTTGGTGCAGTTGCAACAGGTGCAGTTATGCTCTTCAGAAGTATAGTTGAAATGCAGGAGCTCCTGATTTTATTTGCATTTTTAACCGGGCTGACAACAGCCTTTCTTCAGGTATCCGGCATACCGTGGCTGGCTGAAAATTCAAAGGCTGATCAAAGGGTTCATTTATTCAGTATCCATTTTGCTATAATGACGGGTGCAAATGTGATCGGGAACTTAAGCGGGGGCATCTTAACGGATGTATTTTCTTTGTTTACGGATCAGCTCACCAGCATACGCATCACCCTTCTGATTGCAAGTGTGTTTTTTATAGCCGGCTTATTTCCAATTTTGCGTTTCGCAGAGGTTTCGAAAGACCGAAAAGGTGCAAAGGGCATAAAAGGCTGGTCATTCAAAAATCTCTCTGTTAAAAATGACGGTGTTAAAATTATCGCGATGTTTGCTTTTGCTCAGCTGATGATTGGAATTGGTGCAGGACTAGTTATTCCCTATCTGAATCTATACTTCGCAGACCGCTTTGAAGCCTCCAATTCAGCTATTGGCATGATTATTTCATTAGGGCAGGCTGCCACGGCCTTTGCCATGATTATCGGACCGGTTGTGGTAAGAAAGGTGGGGGAGGTTAAAGCCGTTGTGATCCTGCAGCTCATGTCACTTCCTTTCCTGCTTTTAACCGCTTATACTGAAAACCTTTGGCTGGCTGCCATTGGATTTTTATTCCGGCAGGCGTTGATGAATGCGGGAAATCCTATACAAATGTCATTGATGATGTCAAAGGTAAATGATTCGATGAAAGGACTGGCAAACTCAGTCAATCAGATGGTGTTCAATCTGGGCTGGGCTGTAATGGGCCCGGTTTCAACAGGAATCGTCATGAGATATGGAGATTATTGGGGATATGCACTCGTATTCACCATTACAGCTTCTTTATACCTGATTGGCTCTCTCTACTTTTTCTTTGTTTTCAGAGGCTATAAAAAGACAAAAACTGCAGCAGCCGCTGTGAAAATACTATGATCTGACATATTTCTCGGGAAATGAAAAGGCAATGCCGATAAAACAGGCATTGCCTTTCTGATTTTGTCGAATGAAAAATAAAGGATTAAAGCTCTTTATTGCTGAATATTAAAGTCAATAGACCCCATTAATAGAGGTGAGGCTGTGAGGGATTTACCTGATGTATTTATCCGGGAATTAAAGGCTAAAGGGCATCTTGGATTTTTCTTAAGAAAATCAAATTTCTCTTTGCTTATTAAGGCGGGAAACACATGCATTCCTTTGAAAATTTCAAATGGGGAAATACGGAAGGCAAGCCGTACCAGTCATTTTGATGTGGAAATCTCGGGAACGGAAGAAGCTGTGCTGTCACTGATTACAGGGGAAGTAAAGCTAAGGGATGCCATTTCCCAAAATAAAATAATGATGGAAACTACTTACAGAAAAAAGTTGCTCCTCGAGTCTTTTTTCTGTTTAGGGAAAATTTCACTGTACAATACTTGACCATTTTTTAAATAGTATGATAATATCATTTTAATATTAATTAACTGAATATTCTTATCGAGAGAGGCGGAGGGACTGGCCCAGCGAAGCCCGGCAACCGGTAAAGTACACGGTGCTAAATCCAGCAGAGCAGAATGCTCTGGAAGATAAGAAGAGTCGATGCAGCCCTCTTCTTATGAAGAGGGTTTTTCAGCTTTTCGAAATGAAATACAAACATTTTTATAGAGGAGAGATAGCAATGACGGACAAACAGAAAGATTACCGATTTGAAACTATTGGAGTGCATGGGGGGCTGAAGCCTGACCCTGTAACTGGCGCGAGGGCGGTCCCGATTTATCAGAATAATGCTTATCAATTCAAGAATACAGATCACGCTGCAGATCTCTTTGCCCTGAAAGAGCCGGGATATATTTATAGCAGGATACATAATCCCACTGTCAGTGTATTTGAGGAAAGAGTAGCCCTTCTTGAAGGAGGAGTGGGTGCGCTGGCTCTTGCAAGCGGCCAGTCTGCCATTACACTTGCCATTTTAAATATCGCCGAAGCTGGTGATGAAATTGTTGCTGCATCCAATTTATATGGCGGTACTTATAATTTGTTTGCAGTCACACTTCCTAAGTATGGAATAAAGGTGAAACTGGTCGATCCAAAGGATCCGGAAAATTTCCGGAGCGCCATTACAGATAAAACAAAGGCTGTCTTTGCCGAAACGATTGGAAACCCGAGCCTGAAAATCCTGGATATTGAAAAGGTTGCCGCGATTGCACACGAAAACGGTGTGCCGCTGATTGTCGATAACACTTTTGCTACACCTTATCTTTGCAGGCCTATCGAACATGGTGCTGACATTGTTATACATTCTGCGACTAAATGGCTGCTCGGCAATGGGACAACAATGGGAGGAATTATTGTAGACGGCGGAAAATTTGACTGGAATTCCCCTAAGTTCCCGGGCTTTACAGAGCCGGACCCGAGCTACCATGATATTGTCTATAGCGAAGCAATTGGCGAGGCGGCTTATATTATCAAAGCACGCGTTCAGCTGTTAAGAGACTTAGGGCCTGCGATGAGTGCGCAAAGTGCATTTCAGTTTACTTTAGGCCTTGAAACTCTGCATGTGAGAATGAAGGAGCACGTTGCTAATACGAAAAAGGTAGTGGAATATCTGGAGGCGCATCCAGCCGTTAATTGGGTGCTTTATCCAGGTCATGAAAGCCATCCGGACAAAGAATTGGCAGATAAATATTTGCCTAAAGGAGCAGGCGCTGTGGCTGTATTTGGAATTGCAGGCGGACGAGAGGCTGGAGCCAAGCTGATCAATAACCTGCAGCTATGGGCACACGTGGCTAATGTAGGGGACGCAAAGAGCCTGATTATCCACCCTGCAAGCACCACTCACCAGCAGCTGGATGAGGAAGGTTTAAAAGCTGCCGGAGTGCCGGAGGACCTGATTCGGATTTCAATCGGCATCGAAAATGCAGAAGATTTAATTGAAGACCTGGAACAGGCGATAGAAGCAGCTGCAGGTCTCACATCGCTTGCTGCAAAAGCGTAAAGGAAAATTTACCATTCGCTTTTTTCCGAAAGTTTGAAATTTCATCGTTGACACCTTTTTAATGGCTATGATACGATAGCAAACGTAATTAAAAAACTGCTTAATTCATTTAAAGTATTAATTTAATATAGAACGTTACGCTCTTATCAAGAGAGGTGGAGGGAAGTGCCCTATGAAGCCCGGCAACCGTCAATTAGTTGAAATGGTGCCAATTCACTCAAAGCATTGCTTTGATAGATGAGAGAAAGGACTAAATTTTTTTATGCCTTTCTGCTCATGTGCAGAAAGGCATTTTTGCTTTTGCGCATGAAAGTCTATATGGAGTAAAAAAATAGGGGAATAGAAGCAGTCTATTAATTATTATCTGTATCTTTCGATAAATGAGGTGACTATCACGTTGATTTCTATAAAAGATGTACAGAAGATTTTCTCTTCAAAAAACGGCCAGGTAAAAGCAGTTGATGATGTAAACCTGGAGGTAAAAGAAGGAGAGATTTTCGGTGTTATCGGATATAGCGGTGCAGGTAAAAGTACCTTAATCCGCATGCTTAATGGGCTGGAGCTTCCTACCCATGGCAGTGTTACTGTAGCAGGCAATGAGGTTTCAAAGATAAAGGGAAGCAAGCTAAGAAAAGCGCGTCAGGAAATAAGCATGATCTTCCAGCATTTCAATCTGTTATGGTCGAGAACAGTAAGAGAGAATATTGCATTTCCGCTTGAAATTGCTGGTGTTTCCCGGCAGGAAAGGCTCAAAAGAGTAGATGAGCTCATTAAACTCGTCGGTCTCGAAGGAAGGGAAGATGCCTACCCTTCTCAGCTTAGCGGCGGTCAAAAGCAAAGGGTCGGAATTGCCAGAGCCCTTGCCAACAATCCAAAAGTGCTGCTTTGTGATGAGGCGACATCTGCCCTTGATCCTCAGACAACAGATTCCATTTTGGAGCTGCTTGTAGATATCAATGAGCGGCTGGGCTTAACCATTGTCCTTATTACACATGAAATGCACGTAATCCGTAAAATCTGCCATCGGGTTGCTGTTATGGAAGGCGGCCGAATTGTTGAAATCGGACCTGTATTGGATGTCTTTAAGAATCCAAAAGCTGTGATTACAAAGCGATTTGTTCAGCAGGTGACAGAGCCTGAAGAAACGAAGGAAACGATTGATCATCTGGTCGATTTGTATCCAAAAGGAAAAGTAGTCCAATTAGGATTTGTCGGCGAATCAGCTGAACAGCCATTGATTACAAACCTGATCCGGAATTTCCAGGTAACCGTGAATATCCTTCAAGGAAAGATTTCTCAGACGCAGAATGGCTCTTACGGTACCTTATTCATCCATGTTGATGGAGAAGCAGAGGAAGTTGCAAAAGCCATCGAATTTATTCACTCTCAGCAGGTGGGCGTGGAGGTGATTTCCAATGCTTAACGAATGGTTTCCAAATGTACAATGGGATTCCATGTGGGAAGCTACAATGGAAACTCTATATATGACAGCCATTTCTGTTCTCGCAACCTTTATTTTGGGAGCAGTTCTGGGGCTGCTGCTCTTTTTGACCTCGAAGGGGAATATCTGGGAAAATGCAGCAATCAATAAAATTATTTCTGCTTTCGTCAATATATTCCGTTCGATTCCATTTATTATCCTTATTGTATTACTGATTCCATTTACGAAGTTTTTGCTTGGGACAATGATTGGGGAGGATGCAGCATTGCCTGCATTAATTATTGGTGCTGCCCCGTTTTATGCCCGAATGGTGGAAATCGGCTTGAGGGAAATTGACAAAGGGGTAATTGAAGCGGCCAAGTCAATGGGCGCAAAAACAAGCACGATCATCTGGAAGGTTCTGCTTCCGGAATCAATGCCCGCCCTTGTTTCGGGAATAACCGTGACAGCCATCGCGCTGGTTGGCTACACAGCAATGGCTGGTGTAATCGGT